>NZ_JASATI010000025.1:0-75323 GCF_038440225.1 Hydrogenophaga sp. OTU3427
AGCCTTTGATGTTTTGACATCCCGGCAGGCGTCAATGAACTTGACGCCTTTTTTGTATCTGGAGACAAAAGATGAGTTACACCGCCCCCCTGAAGGACATGTTGTTTGACATCGAGCACCTGGCGAACATCGCGCAGGTGGCCGAGTTGCCGGGTTTTGAAGAAGCCGGCCTGGACACCGCACAGGCGGTGCTCGACGAATGCGCCAAGCTCACCGAAGGGGTGGTGGCGCCGCTGAACTGGGAGGGCGACAAGAACCCGTCCTGGTTCAAGGACGGGCAGGTCACCACCACGACCGGCTTCAAGGACGCTTTCAAGCAATACGGCGAAGGCGGCTGGCAGGGCTTGCAGCACCCGACCGAGTTCGGTGGTCAGGGCCTGCCCAAGACCATTGGCGCGGCCTGCATTGAAATGCTCAACAGCGCCAACATGAGTTTCGCGCTGTGCCCCTTGCTGACCGATGGCGCCATCGAAGCCCTGCTGACCGCCGGCAGCGACGAACTCAAGGCCACCTACCTCGAAAAGTTGATCAGCGGCCAGTGGACCGGCACCATGAACCTGACCGAGCCCCAGGCCGGCTCGGACCTGGCCGCCGTGCGCAGCCGCGCCGAACCCTTGCCCGATGGCAGCTACAAGGTCTTTGGCACCAAGATCTTCATCACCTACGGTGAACACGACATGGCCGAGAACATCGTCCACCTCGTGCTGGCCCGCGTGACCGGCGCGCCCGAAGGCGTCAAGGGCATTTCGCTGTTTGTGGTGCCCAAGTTCATGGTGAACCCCGATGGCTCGCTGGGCGTGCGCAACGACGTGCATTGCGTGAGCATCGAACACAAGATGGGCATCAAGGCCAGCCCCACCGCCGTGCTGCAGTACGGCGACCACGGCGGTGCCGTGGGCTACCTGGTGGGCCAGGAGAACCGCGGCCTGGAGTACATGTTCATCATGATGAACGCGGCCCGTTACGCCGTGGGCATGCAGGGCGTGGCCATTGCCGAGCGCGCCTACCAGAAGGCCGTGGGCTACGCCCGCGACCGCGTGCAAAGCCGCCCGGTGGACGGCAGCCTGAACACCGCCGCGCCCATCATCCACCACCCGGACGTCAAGCGCATGCTCATGACCATGCGCGCACTGACCGAAGGCTGCCGCGCCATGGCGCTGACGGCCGCCGCCGCCTACGACGCCTCGCACCACCACCCGGACGCCGAGGTGCGCAAGCAGAACCAGGCCTTCTACGAATTCATGGTGCCGCTGGTCAAAGGCTACAGCACCGAGATGAGCCTGGAGGTCACCAGCCTGGGCGTGCAGGTGCACGGCGGCATGGGCTTCATCGAGGAAACCGGTGCCGCCCAGCACTACCGCGACGCCAAGATCCTGACCATCTATGAAGGCACGACCGCCATCCAGGCCAACGACCTGGTGGGGCGCAAGACCGCGCGCGATGGTGGGCAGACCGCCTTGGGCCTGGCCAGGCAGATCGAAACCACCGAAGCCGAACTGGCCCAGAGTGGCAGCGCCCACGCCCTGGCTGTGGCCAAGCGCCTGACGGCCGCGCGCGTGGCCTTTGAAGACGCCGTGAAATTCGTCGCCGGCCACACCAAGGCCGATCCGAACGCCGTGTTTGCCGGCAGCGTGCCCTACCTGCTGCTGGCGGGCAACGTGATGGCGGGCTGGCAGATGGCGCGTGCGCTGCTGGTGGCGGAGGCGCAACTGGCCGCAGGCACCGACGTGGCCTTCATGCAAGCCAAGATCACGACCGCGCGTTTCTACGCCGACCACATCCTGAGCCGCGCCCCGGGCGTGCGCGACAGCATCGTCGAAGGCGCGCTGGGCGTGACCGAGATGGCGTTGGACGCCTTCTGAAGCACCCTGCATCGCCGGCCCTGTAGCTGCGGCGACAGGGCGCGGCGGCCTGTTCCCACCAGAATCGCACAGCACATCATCCACGGAGACCCCATGTCCAGACTGCCCCCGGTATTGCAGAAGATCAAGTTTCCCGTCATCGGCTCACCGCTGTTCATCATCAGCAACCCCAAGCTGGTGATCGCCCAATGCAAGGCGGGCGTGGTGGGCTCCATGCCCGCGCTCAATGCGCGTCCGGCCGCGCAGCTCGACGACTGGCTGGCCGAGATCACCGAGGCCCTGGCCGCCCACGACAAGGCCAACCCCGACAACCCGTCCGCGCCCTTCGCCATCAACCAGATCGTGCACAAGAGCAACGACCGGCTGGAGCACGACCTGCAGCTGTGCGCCAAGTACAAGGTGCCCATCGTCATCACCTCGCTGGGCGCGCGCGAGGACGTGAACCAGGCCGTCCACAGCTGGGGCGGGATCGTGCTGCACGACGTCATCAACAACGTGTTCGCGCGCAAGGCCATCGAAAAGGGCGCCGATGGTCTGATCCCGGTGGCCGCGGGTGCCGGAGGACACGCCAGCGCCAAGAGCCCGTTCGCCATGGTGCAGGAAATCCGCGAATGGTTCGACGGCCCGGTCGCGCTGTCGGGCGCCATTGCGTCGGGCGGCGCCATCCTGGCCGCGCAGGCCATGGGGGCCGATTTCGCCTACATCGGCTCGGCCTTCATCGCCACCGACGAGGCCCGTGCGGTGGAGGGCTACAAGCAGATGATCACCGAGAGCAACTCGGACGACATCGTCTACAGCAACTTCTACACCGGCGTGCTGGGCAACTACCTCAAGGGCAGCATCAAGAACGCCGGCATGGACCCCGACAACCTGCCGGTCAGCGACCCGAGCAAGATGAATTTCGCCAGCGGCGAGGGGTCCAACTCCGCCAAGGCCTGGAAGGACATCTGGGGTTGTGGCCAAGGCATTGGCGCCATCCGCGAGGTGGTGCCGGCGGCCGAGCTGGTGGCCCGTTTCAAGCGCGAATACGCCGAGGCCAAGGCCCGCCTGGCCATCGCCTGAGTTCGACTCAGATCTTGCACCACAACGCGCCTTCGGGCGCGTTGTGCATTTCAGAGCCCGTAGGTCAGCTCGCGCGCCTTGCCCCAGAAGACCCGGTACATGAACACGGTGTAGACCACGATGGCGGGCAGCGTCACCGCGACACCCGCCAGGACCACCAGCAGCGACTCGGTGGCGCTCGCGGCCTCCCAGACATTCAGGCGGTCGAGCACGATGTAGGGGTAGAGGCTGTAGGCCAGTCCGAAGAAGGCCAGCACGAAAACCAGCACGGTGGCGGCGAACACCACCCAGCCGTGGCCGGCCTGCACCAGCAGGGGGCGGCGCAGCACGTGGCGCGCCGCGAACAGCGCCACCACGCAGGCCAGCGGTATCGGCAGCAACGCGAACAGCTGGGGCAGGGCGAACCACTTGTGCGCGACGGTCTGGCTCACCACCGGCGTGGCCAGGGAAATGGCCCCCAGCGCCAGGGCCATGGGCCAGAAGGCGCGCAGGCCCCAGCGCACGGCTTTGTGCTGCAGTTCACCTTCCACCTTCATGATCAGCCAGCCCGCGCCCAGCATGGTGTAGGCGGTGGGCAGGGTCAGCGCGATGCCTGCCGCGAACAGGAGCGACAAGGTGTCGCGGCCAAAGCCGCCGAGGTAAGCGCCCAGCATCCAGCCCTGGGCCATGCTGGCCAGCAGCGAGCCAAGGGCAAACACCGCGTTCCAGAAGCCCTTGTGGACGGCGCGGGCCTTGACGCGAAAATCAAAGGCCACGCCGCGCAGCGTCAGGCCCATCAGCATCACCGCCACCGGCAGGTACAGGGCCTGCAGCACCAGGCCGTGGGCCTTGGGAAAGGCCACCAGCAGGACGCCGATGCCCAGCACCAGCCAGGTCTCATTGGCGTCCCAGAAGGGGCCGATGCTGGCCACCATGGCGTCCTTTTCGGCCGCCGTGGCAAAGGGCAGCAGCATGCCCACGCCCAGGTCGTAGCCATCCAGCACCACGTAGGTCAGCAGGGCCAGGCCCATCACGGCCATGAACAGCAGCGGCAACACATAGGTCCAGTCGATCATGGGGGCTCCAGGTTCAGGCGTTGGGGGCGGCCGGGATCGTCGCGGTGGCCGGCGCGCGCGCGGAGGCGGGGTCGACCAGCTGGACCGGGTGCTCGGCCATGTACTTCACGACCGCCACGTAGGACACCAGCAGCACGAGGTACAGCGCGAGGTAGGCGACCAGCGTGATGGCGACCATGGGCGGCGCGTTGGGGGCCACCACGTCGGCGGTGCGCAGCAGGCCATAGACGATGAAGGGCTGACGGCCGATCTCGGTGACGTACCAGCCGGCCAGCGTGGCCACCCAGCCCGAGAAGGACATGCCCGCCAGCGCCCACAGCAGCGCACGCGGTGGCTCGGCGCCACGGCGCCGCGCGCGGCGCAGCAACCAGGCGGCCGACCAGGCGACGGCCAGCATCAACATGCCAACCCCCACCATGATGCGAAAGCCGAAGAACACAGGGGCCACCGGCGGGTGGGCATCGGGGAAGGCGTCCAGGCCTTTCAGCTCGGCGTTGGCGTCGTGCGCCAGCACCAGGCTGGCCGCCTTGGGAATCTGCAGCGCATACAGGGTGCGGCCTTCCTTTTCGCTGGGCCAGCCGAACAGGGTCAGCGGTGCGCCCTTTTCGGTGTGCCAGATGCCCTCGATCGCGGCGATCTTGGCCGGCTGGTGCTGCAGCGTGTTCAGGCCATGCAAGTCGCCCACGAAAATCTGCAGCGGGATCAGCACGGCGGCGGCGGTGACCGCCGCGTGCAAGGCCTGGTGTGTGCCCGCATGTGGGGTGCGCTTGAGCACCTGCCAGGCGCTCACGCCGGCGATCAGGAAGGACGCGGTCAGCCCCGAGGCCAGCAGCTTGTGGCCCAGGCGGTAGGGGAAGGAGGGGTTGAAGACGATCTCGCGCCAACTGCTGGCATGGAACTCGCCATCGACGATGGTGTAGCCTGCGGGCGTCTGCATCCACGAGTTCAGGCTCAGTATCCAGAAGGCCGACAAGGTGGTGCCGATGGCCACCATCAGCGTGGCGATGAGGTGCACACGCTCCGAGACGCGCCCGCGCCCGAACAACATGATGCCCAGGAAGGTGGCCTCGAGGAAAAAGGCCGTCAGCACCTCGTAGCCCAGCAGCGGGCCGGCGATGTTGCCGGCCTTTTCCATGAAACCTGGCCAGTTGGTTCCAAACTGGAAACTCATGGTGATGCCCGACACCACGCCGATGGCGAAGGTCAGCGCGAACACCTTGGTCCAGAAGTAGTAGGCCGTCTCCCAGCCCAGTGCGGCGGGTGAGCCGCGTGTGGCGCTGAAACGCCAGCGGAAGAACAGCAGGAACCAGCACAGCGCGATGGTGATGGTGGGAAACAGGATGTGGAAGCTGATGTTGGCCGCGAACTGCAGGCGCGACAGCATGAGGGTGTCCATGGCGGGGTCCGTTGAGGTCAGGGGGTTTTGCGCGTGCCGGCGCCGGTCAGACGGTCCTTGAGCTCCAGCACCTTGGTGACCGCAGTGCCCATGCCCATCAGCTGCATGGCGGTCTCAGGCGCCAGCCGCTGCACGTCGTCGAACCATGTCATCAGCCGGTCGATCAGATCGTGCATCTCACGCATGCGCTGCTGGGCGTGGCGCTCATCGTCGGTCTGCGCCTCTTCCAGCAAGGCCATGCGCAGCATGGACAAGGTGGGTTCGATCTCGCGGCGACGCCGCTCCTCGGCCAGCATGCGGAAGATGTCCCACACGTCGTCCGGCGCCTCGAAATACTCGCGCCGGTCGCCCGGCAGGTGGCGCAACTTGACCAGACGCCAGGACTGCAGCTCCTTCAGGCCCATGCTGACATTGGAGCGCGAGAAGGCCAGCACCTCGGCGATCTCGTCCGCGTTGAGCGCGCGTGGCGAGATGAAGATCAGCGCATAGATCTGGCCCACCGTGCGGTTGATGCCCCATCGGCTGCCCATTTCACCGAAGTGGGCGATGAATTGTCGGTTCAGCGGAGGCAGGGGGGCGGGGGTTGTCATGCGCGTGATTGTCCATCTATTTACTGAAATTTCAGTAATTGCTGAAAATTCAGAAGGATTTTTGATCGGCAACAAACACGGTCCACCTTGCATCGCTTATAGGAATCACGGATACTGTAATTTCATACAGTTCCCTGATGCTTGTCTGGCCGTGAACGCAGTCTATCTCCCCATCAGCGCCGTCAAGGGGCGCGGCGCGGCTTCACGGCTGGCGCACCGTTTTGTGGTCGACCAGCGGGAGGCTTGCGACGACGGCTGGGGAACGCTGGATCGGTCGGCCGAAGAAGCGCCACGGCCATCACCCACCACAGTGATCGATGAAATCGCCTGCAGCGCAATCAGCCGCAACGCGTCGCCGGACGTGCCGTTCAGCCAGTCCCTCAACCCCTACCGGGGCTGCGAACACGGCTGCATCTACTGCTACGCCCGGCCCACCCACAGCTACCTCAACCTCTCGCCAGGCCTGGATTTCGAAACCAAGATCATCGCCAAGCGCAACATCGCCGATCTGCTGCGCGTGGAACTGGCCAAACCCGGCCACCGACCCGAAGCGCTGGGCCTGGGCACCGTGACGGACGCTTACCAGCCGGTCGAACGCGAACTGCGCCTGACGCGGGCCCTGCTGGAGGTGTTGCACGAGGCGCGGCACCCGCTGGCCATCATCACCAAGTCCAGCGGCGTGGAGCGCGACCTGGATCTGCTGGCGCCCATGGCTGAACAGCGGCTGGCCTCGGTCTACGTCACCATCACCACCCTCGATCCGGTGCTGGCGCGCGCACTGGAACCCCGCGCCGCCGCGCCGCACCGTCGCTTGCGCACCATCCGCACGCTGGTGGACGCCGGGGTGCCGGTGGGGGTGAGCGTGTCGCCACAAATTCCCTTCATCAACGAAGACATGGAGCAGGTGCTGGCCGCAGCCCGCGAAGCCGGTGCCGACCGCGCCTTCTACCAGGTGGTGCGCCTGCCCTGGGAAGTGGCGCCGCTGTTCCGCGAGTGGCTGCAGGTGCACCACCCGCTGCGCGCCGATCGGGTGATGGCACGCATCCACGACCTGCGCGGTGGCAAGGACTACGACAGCGACTTCGCCACCCGCATGCGCGGCCAGGGCCTGTGGGCCGACCTGATCCACCAGCGCTTCGAGAAGGCCTGCCGCCGCCTTGGACTCAACCGCGAACGCCATGTGCTGGACGGCAGCCTGTTCCGCCCGCCCGGTCAGGCTGGGCAGATGGCCTTGTTCTGATGCTGCCGCTTCAGGCGGACCAGGTGGCGCCGTGCTCGGGCACCGTGGCGCGCCAGCGCAGTTCCCGGTCGATGCGCAGGCGCAAGGCGTCGGACGCGCTCGGGTCGCCATGCACCACAAAGACTTGCTCGGGGCGAGACGGCATGGCACGCAGCCAGGCCACCAACTGCCCCGCATCGGCGTGGGCCGACGCGCTTTGCAGTTGCACCACCTCGGCCCGCACCGGGTGGTCCTGCCCATGCAGACGCAGGTGGGAGCCGCCGGCGGCCAGCGTGGCGCCACGGGTGCCGGGCGCCTGGTAGCCGGTCAGCACCACCATGTGACGGTGATCCCCGAGGTACTGCGCCAGGTGGTGCAGCACACGGCCACCGGTGGCCATGCCGCTGGCCGCCAGTATCACCTTGGGTCCATGGTTCATGGCGATGGCGCGCGACTGGTCGGGCGTCGCGGTGTAGGTGGCCGCGTGAGCCATCTGCCGGCACTGGGCGGCATCCAGCCGGTGTTCACCCAGGTGCTGCCTGAACAGTTCGGTGGTGTGGATGGCCATGGGGCTGTCCAGGTAGATGGGCAGCGATGGCGGGATGGTGTGGCGTGATTTCAGCTCGGCGATGGCGTGCAGCAGCGCCTGCGCCCGGCCCACCGCAAACACCGGCACCACGGCGGTGCCACCGCGGGCGGCCACACGCGTCAACGCCGGCCCCAGCTCGGCGATCAGGTCCTCCCTGGGGTGCTCGCGGTCGCCGTAGGTGGACTCGATCAGCACCGTGTCGGCGGCCGGTGGTGCCTCGGGGGGCTTCATCAGCAGGTCGTCTGGGCGGCCCAGGTCGCCCGAGAACAGGATGCGGCGCCCGCCCACTTCCAGCAGCAGGCTGGCGGCGCCGAGGATGTGGCCGGCGCCGCTGAAAAGCGCCACCCAGCCCGGCAGCGGCTCAAAGGCTTCCTGCACAGGCACCGCATGCAGCAGCTTGAGGCTGCGCCGTGCATCGTCTTCCGTGTACAGGGGCAGGGCGGGCGAATGCCGGGAAAAGCCGTGGCGGTTGGCGAAGGCGGCGTCTTCCTCCTGGATGTGGCCGCTGTCGGGCAGCAGGATGTGGGCGAGGTCGCGCGTGGCCGGTGTGACCCACGCCTTGCCGTGAAAGCCCTCCTTGGCCAGCAAGGGCAGGTGGCCGCTGTGGTCGAGGTGGGCGTGGGTCAGCACCACGGCGCCCAGCTGGCGCGGATCGAGGGGCAACGGCTGGCGGTTGCGCAGGCGCAACTGCTTGTAGCCCTGGAACAAGCCACAGTCGACCAGCAAGCGCTGGCCCGCGTGTTCCACCAGGAATTTGGAACCGGTGACCGTGCCGGTGCCGCCGAGGAAGGTGATGTGGACGCCCATGAGGGCATCTTAGGGCCTGCGCAGCGGCGCGGGGAGGGCGGGCCGGACAGCACCACCTGCGGCGGTTTCATTTTTGATATTACGATGGGCGCGTATCTGTCTGTTCTGGAGAAAACGCAATGACATTCGTGGATGCCATCAAGGTCTGTTTTTCCAAGTACGCCGATTTCAGCGGCCGCGCGGGCCGCTCCGAATTCTGGTGGTGGGTCTTGTTCAACTTTCTGGCCTACATCGCCTTGGCGGTGGTCAGCGACAAGCTGGCGCTGGTGTTCATGGTCGCGACCTTGGTGCCCTATTTCGCCGTCACGGCCCGTCGGCTGCACGACACCGACAGGAGCGGGTGGTTGCAGCTGGTGGGGCTGATCCCGCTGGTCGGCTGGGTGTTTGTCATTGTCTGGTGCGCCCAGGACAGCAAGAGCCCGAACAAGTACGCCTGACGGCATGGCCCGTGGCCCGCAAAAAAGCCAGCATGAAGCTGGCTTTTTTGCGGGTGGGGCGGGGCGCGTGGTCAGCTGAAGAAGGCCTTGGCCTTGTCGAACCAGCCCTTGTCGTTGGGGCTGTGCTTGTGGCCGCCCTTCTTGAAGGACTCGTCGAGTTCCTTGATCAGCTTGCGCTGGTGCTCGGTCAGCTTGACCGGTGTCTCCACCACGATGTGGCAGTAGAGGTCGCCCGGGTAGCTGGAGCGCACGCCCTTGACGCCACGGCCGCGCAGGCGGAAGGTCTTGCCGCTCTGTGTGCCCTCGGGGATGTCGATGGTGGCCTTGCCGGTCAGCGTGGGCACGTCGATCTCGCCACCCAGCGCCGCGGTGGGCATGCTCACCGGCACCTGGCAATGCAGGTCGTCGCCATCACGCTCGAAGATGTCGTGCTTGCGGATGCGGATCTCGATGAAGAGGTCGCCCGACGGTCCGCCGTTGCGCCCGGGCTCGCCGTTGCCGGCGCTGCGGATGCGCATGCCGTCGTCGATGCCGGCCGGGATCTTGACTTCCAGCGTCTTGTGCTTCTTGAGCTTGCCCTGACCGTTGCAGGTCGTGCAGGGCTCGGGGATGATCTTGCCGCTGCCGTGGCAGTGCGGGCAGGTCTGCTGCACGCTGAAGAAGCCCTGGCGCATCTGCACCGTGCCAGAACCGCTGCAGGACGGGCAGGTCTTGACGCTGGTGCCGGGCTTGGCGCCGGTGCCGCTGCAGGTGTCGCAGTTGTCCCAGGAGGGAATGCGGATCTGCGCTTCCTTGCCGTGGGCCGCCTCCTCGAGGCTGATCTCCATGGCGTAGGACAGGTCGTTGCCACGGTAGACCTGGCGCCCGCCACGGCCACCGCCGCGCTGGCCGCCGAAGATGTCGCCGAAGATGTCGCCAAAGGCTTCCGAAAAGCCACCGAAGCCTTCGGCCCCCGGGCCGCCGCGCATGTTGGGGTCCACGCCCGCATGGCCGTACTGGTCGTAGGCCGCCTTTTTCTGCGGGTCCGAGAGCATCTCGTAGGCCTCTTTGGCTTCCTTGAACTTCTCCTCGGCGTTCTTGGCCGTGTCACCCTGGTTGCGGTCGGGGTGGTGCTTCATGGCGAGCTTGCGGTACGCCTTCTTGATCTCCTCGTCGGAGGCGTTCTTGGGCACACCCAGCACTTCGTAAAAGTCGCGTTTTGCCATGGTCTGTCACTGTTCCTGTTGAACACGAACGCCGCGCCAGCCACCTTGCAGTGTCCGGGCGCGGCGGCGGTGGCGGGTTTCGGCCCGATCAGCCCTTCTTCACTTCCTTGACTTCGGCGTCGACCACATCGTCATCGGCGGGCTTGGACGAGGACGCGGTGCCTTCTGCTGCACCCGCACCCGCACCGGCGGCCGCTTGCTGCGCCTGCTGGTCGGCATACATCTTCTCGCCCAGCTTCTGGCTGGTGGTCATCAGGGCGGTGGACTTGGCTTCGATCGCCTCCTTGTCCTCGCCCTTGGCGGCCTCTTCCAGGTCCTTGATCGCGGCTTCGATCGCGTCCTTTTCACCTGCATCCAGCTTGTCGCCGTACTCGGTCAGGCTTTTCTTGACGCTGTTGGCCAGGGCTTCGGCCTGGTTGCGGGCCTGCACCAGCTCGACCTTCTTCTTGTCCTCGGCCGCGTTGAGCTCGGCGTCCTTCACCATCTTCTGGATTTCCTCCTCGGTCAGACCCGAGTTGGCCTTGATGGTGATCTTGTTTTCCTTGCCCGTGCCCTTGTCCTTGGCGCCGACGTGCAGGATGCCGTTGGCGTCGATGTCGAAGGACACTTCGATCTGCGGCGTGCCACGCGGAGCGGGCGGAATGCCTTCGAGGTTGAACTCGCCCAGCAGCTTGTTGCCGGCGGCCACTTCGCGCTCGCCCTGGAAGACCTTGATGGTCACGGCCGGCTGGTTGTCGTCGGCGGTCGAGAACACCTGCGCGAACTTGGTCGGGATGGTGGTGTTCTTGGCGATCATCTTGGTCATGACGCCGCCCATGGTCTCGATGCCCAGCGACAGCGGGGTCACGTCGAGCAGCAGCACGTCCTTGCGGTCACCCGAAAGCACCTGGCCCTGGATGGCGGCACCCACGGCCACGGCTTCGTCGGGGTTGACGTCCTTGCGCGGCTCCTTGCCGAAGAACTCCTTGACCTTGTCCTGCACCTTGGGCATGCGGGTCATGCCGCCGACCAGGATGACGTCGTGGATGTCGCCCACGCTGATGCCGGCGTCCTTGATGGCGGTGCGGCAGGGCGCGATGGTGCGCTCGATCAGCTCGTCGACCAGGCTTTCCAGCTTGGCGCGGGTCATCTTGATGTTCAGGTGCTTGGGGCCCGACGCGTCTGCCGTGATGTAGGGCAGGTTGATGTCGGTGGCGGCCGAACTGGACAGCTCGATCTTGGCCTTCTCGGCGGCTTCCTTCAGGCGTTGCAGGGCCAGCACGTCCTTGCTCAGGTCGACGCCTTGCTCTTTCTTGAACTCGCCAATGATGTAGTCGATGATGCGTTGGTCGAAGTCTTCGCCACCCAGGAAGGTGTCGCCGTTGGTGGACAGCACCTCGAACTGCTTTTCACCATCGACGTCGGCGATCTCGATGATGGAGACGTCGAAGGTGCCACCGCCCAGGTCATAGACCGCAATCTTTCGGTCGCCTTTTTCCTGCTTGTCCAGGCCAAAGGCCAGGGCGGCGGCGGTGGGCTCGTTGATGATGCGCTTGACGTCCAGACCGGCGATGCGGCCGGCGTCCTTGGTGGCCTGGCGCTGGGCGTCGTTGAAGTAGGCCGGCACCGTGATCACGGCCTCGGTGACGGCTTCGCCCAGGTAGTCCTCGGCGGTCTTCTTCATCTTGCGCAGGATGTCGGCGCTGACCTGCTGGGCCGAGATCTTGTTGCCGCGCACTTCCACCCAGGCGTCGCCGTTGTCGGCGGCAACGATGGCGTAGGGCATCAGGTTGATGTCCTTCTGCACTTCCTTCTCGGTGAACTTGCGGCCGATCAGGCGCTTGATCGCGTACAGCGTGTTCTTGGGGTTGGTCACGGCCTGGCGCTTGGCGCTGGCGCCGACCAGCACCTCACCGTCTTCCTGGTAGGCCACGATGGACGGCGTGGTGCGCGCGCCCTCGCTGTTCTCGATCACCCGCGTGGTGTTGCCTTCCATGATCGACACGCAGCTGTTGGTGGTGCCGAGGTCGATGCCGATGATTTTTCCCATGATGTTCTCCGTGAATTTGAAAGGATGCTGAAAAACTCAGATGTGGATGAGGTGTGGATAAGTGGCTGGATTTCAAGTGCACAAGCTGTGCGCCGTCACTTGGGCGCCGCCACGGTCACCAGGGCCGGGCGCAGCACGCGCTCGGCGATCAGATAGCCCTTTTGCAGCACCGCCACCACCGTGTTGGCCTCTTGTTCCGCCGGCACCATGCTGATGGCCTGGTGGTGGTGCGGGTCGAATTTGGCGCCGGCCTCGGGCGCGATGGGCAGCACCTTGTGGCGTGCCAGCGCGCTGCTCAATTGCTTGAGGGTGGCGTCCGCGCCTTCGCGGATCTGCTCGGGCGTGGCGTCCTGGATGGCCAGGCCGGCTTCCAGGCTGTCGGCCACCGCCAGCAGGCTTTCGGCAAAGCTCTCGACGGCGAACTTGCGGGCCTTGCTGACCTCTTCGTCGGCGCGGCGGCGGGCGTTTTCGGCCTCGGCCTTGGCGCGCAGGAATTGGTCGGCCAGGTCGGCGTTTTGCGCCTTCAGGGTGGCCAGCTCATCGGCCATGGCCTGTTCGGCTTCGGCCTGGTTGGCGGCCAGGGCGGCTTCGGCTTCCTCGGGGCTCACCGGGGTACCGGCGGCTTGGGGGTCGTTTGCAGGGTGGCTCATGGGTGCGTTTGGGCGAAGAGTGAAAACAAAATCGAACCGCAATTGGGGGCGGTCCCCGGCCTTTCAAGGCCCTCATGACAAAATGGTTGAAAACCCCACAGGAAACCCCCATGAAGCTCATGCGACACGGCCCGCGCGGCCAGGAAAAACCCGGCCTGGTGGACGCCCACGGCGGCCTGCGCGACCTCTCGGCCCACGTGGCGGACATCACACCCGCCACCCTGCACCCGGACACGCTGGCCCGGCTGGCCGCGATCGATCCGACCACCTTGCCGCTGCTGCCCGAAGGCACCCGCCTGGGCGCCTGTGTCGGGCAGGTGGGCAACGTGGTCGCCATCGGCCTCAATTATGCCGACCACGCCGCCGAGGCCGGCTTGAAGGCCCCCAGCCAGCCGATTGTCTTCAACAAGCACAACGGCGCCATCGGCGGACCGAATGACGACGTGCTGATGCCGCCCGGCAGCGAGAAACTGGACTGGGAGGTGGAGCTGGGCATCGTGATCGGCCGCCCGACCTGGCACGTGAGCGAGGCGGATGCCCTGCAGCATGTGGCCGGTTATTGCCTGGTCAACGACGTCTCCGAGCGCGCCTATCAGATCGAGTACGAAGGCCAGTGGACCAAGGGCAAGAGCTACCCCGGCCATTGCCCCATCGGCCCCTGGCTGGTCACGCCCGATGAGATCGCCGACGTGCAGACCATCGACCTGTGGCTGGACGTCAACGGCCAGCGCCGCCAGACCGGCAACACCCGGACCATGATTTTTGGCGTCGCCCACATCGTGAGCTACCTCAGCCGTTTCATGGCCCTGCAGCCTGGCGACGTGATTCCCACCGGCACGCCGCCCGGGGTGGGCATGGGGCACAAGCCGCCGGTTTACCTGCGGCCCGGCGACATCATGGAGCTGGGCGGTGGCGTGTTGGGCCGGCAGCGCCAGCGGGTGGTGGCTTACCCGGGCTGAGGCGCCAGGCCGGCGCCGGTGCTGGGCCCGGCGCTGCAGGGCGGATGCCTGAGCGGCCACGGACCAGCGGTGCTCGGGCCGCGGCGTGCACCCATCCCCGCCGACGTCTTGTCTGAAGCGCCGCCATCTGCGGCCTGCCACCACCGGCCAGAGCTCTGGTGTGGTGTGTCGCGACACCGCCCCCGACGCTCGGCAGCCATGTCGATCGGGCGAGCGCCAGGCAGGCACATTGGCCATCCGCCGAGGCTTCACGGCAGGGCAAATGGTTGGTAAGCTGCGGATCGAACAATGAGTGAGTTGCGGGGAGGATGTGGGCGCACAAGCCGCCGAAGCGGTCGCGCCTGTTCGTGAGACGGCAAGGCATGCCGCACCTCCCTGCGCAACGTCCAGCAGGGGGGTATATGTGCGTGATTCACAACCGCCGGCATGGGTGCGCCGGCCTTCATGCGTTGGCAAGGCGCTGGTGTGCGGTGTTGTGGCTGGCCCTGGCCTGCTGCGGCCAGGCGAGCGCACAGTACGCGACTGGAGGGGCGGGCGCCTACCGCGATCACATCCTGTGGTTCAACTGGGGGGCGGTGGGCACGGCCATACCCGGCACGGGCACCACCGTCACCCATGGCTTCGACGTTGCCGGTGCAACTCTGTCGGTGTCGTGCACCCTGTCCAACATCGTGGGCGTTCCAGCCCATGTCCCCGACCTGGAGGTGTACGCCCCCGGCGGCTACTTCCAGGACGGGCTGGACAACCTCTACAACATCGGCGGCATCGACGCCGCCAACACCTTGGCGGTCGGCGTCAAGAGCGTGGACCATGGGGCATCGGTCACCTTCGACTACGCCTGTTCGGCCACCCTGGACGGTGTCCCATACGCGCTGCCCGGCCTGGTGTTGGCGGATGCCGAGACCTCCAGCGTGTACGAGTCCATTCATGCGCGTCTTCCCCCCGGCGCCCGGCTGAGGCTGCTGGACCGCATCCGTGGCCCGGGGTGCGATGTGAGGTACTACGTCAGCCAGGATGGCGCTGGCAGCCATGTGATGTCGGCGGGCGATGGTCTCACGCAGACCTATCCCGACAGCTGTGACAGCGAGCCCAACCCGACCGGCGTCTTTTTCGTGGACGGCGCAAGCGCTGCCCAGATCGTGCTCAACGGCGGTGGCCTGCAGGCGGTGGCCCTGGGGGTGATGGTCCAGGGCGGCGACCGCGGTGATGCGCCGGCTTCGTACGGCGCGGCGGCCCATCTGCCCAGCGAGGTCCTCACCGGCGGCGACATACCGGTCGCATCGGCGCCCGGCACCGACATCTTCACCCTGGCGCTGGCGGGTCGGGTTCTGCCGGCGGTGCGCCTGGGGGCCGACGTGTCGGTCGACAGGACGGCATTCCCCGATGCCGCCGGGGCTTCGGCCGACACCTTTGACGACGCCCTGGCGACCCCCTTGCCGGTGTGGGGGGGCGATGGCAGCACCTACGCTCTGACGCCGGCCTGCAGCGTGGCCGGCAGCACGGTGGCCGGATGGATGGACTTCGATTTCAATGGCCAGTTCGATGCCGGCGAGCGGACGCAGGCGCTGTGTGACGGCGCGCAGGCCAGCCTGGCGTGGACGGTGCCGGTCGGCACGTCGAACCGGGCAGGTACCACCTACCTGCGCCTACGCATCGCCAGCAACGCCGCCGAACTGGTCTTGCCCACGGGGGTGGCCGCTGACGGCGAGGTGGAGGATTACGCACTGGACGTGGCCGACATGCGCGTGAGCCTGACCCAGATCCCTGCCAATCCCATCAATGGCCTGCTGCAGACGGGCTTGACCCTGACATGCACCAACGCCGGCGCCGCAGCGGTCAACGCGATGTGTGCCGTATCGATTTCAGTGGGCACGGTGTCGGCCATGTCCTGTTCGCCCACCGTGCCGGCGGCCATCCTGCCGGCGGGCGCGAGCATCGTCTGCACCTTCAACTACACCGGTACTGGGGCACCGGTCACGTTCACCGGCAGCACGGGGGCGGCCAACGAAACCAACACCGGCAACAACACCGTGGTGGCACTGTCCCCGGCGAGCATCGTCGCTGCGGACGACAGCCTCGGCACGCTGTCCTTTTTGACAGGCGGGCTGACCCCATCCGTGCTGGCCAACGACCAGCTGGGTGGCATCTTGCCGGCGCCCGACCAGGTGCTCATCACGCTGCTGGGGCAGACGGGACCCGCAGGCGCCTTGTTCAGCCTGGCGCCGGATGGCCGGGTCAGCGTGCCGCCCAATGCGGCCATTGGCAGCCATGTGCTGAGCTACCGCCTCTGCTCGGTGGCCACCGCCTCCCTGTGCGACGACGCACAGGCGGTGCTGAATGTGGTCGGTGGGCTGGTCGCCGCGCCGGACAGCGCCAGCACCGCCTCGGGCCAGCCGGTGTCGGTTGCCGTCACCGCCAACGACAGTTTCCCGCCGGGTGCCCTGGTTACCGTGCCCGCGGCTTCCACCGCTCAGGGAGGCGCCGTGACCTGCACGCCGGTGGCACCGGCCAGTTGCACCTACACGCCCGCGCCAGGCCACGTCGGCGCCGATCAATTCACGTACAGCTTGTGCGCGCCGGCGCCCAATGCCGCCGTCTGTGCCCAGGCCACGGTGTCGGTCACCGTGGCGCCCCATCCCGTGCAGCCGGTGCCGGTGGTATCACCGTGGTGGCTGGCGTTCGGCCTGGGGATGAGCACGGTCTGGGCGGCGCGGCGGCGGCGCCTTGGCGCGTGACCAGCAGGACCGGCTGGCCTACCCGAGCGCTTCGGTGTCGGTGCCGCCCCGAGGATGGCTGTACACCCGGCGCAGCAGGCTGTGCAGGGTCTCGCGTTCGTCGGCGCTGAGACCGGGCAGGGCATCCACTTCCAGCGCGGTGGCCGTGGCCTTGGCTTGGGCGTAGAGTTTTTTGCCAGCGGCACTCAGGTGCAGGCCCTGGGCGCGGCGGTCGGTCGGGTGCTCGCGTTTTTCGATCAGCCCGCGCGTTTCCAGCTGGCGCAGCATGCCCACCAGGTTGGGCGGCAGGATGTCGAGCGCGCCACACAGCTGGCGCGAGGTGATGCCGGGGTTGTGCGCGATCAGCGACAGCACCGAAAAATCCACCGGACGCAGGTCGTAGGGCGCCATGCGTTCGAGGAAGACCGAGATGATGGACAAGGCGGCCCGGCGGGCGTTGTAGCCGGTCAGGGTCTCCAGGAAGGAGGTGTCCACGGTGGTCACCGCAGCGGCGGCGGGTTTGCGCGTGGCGCCGGCGCTGGCCGGGCGGCGCAGGCTGCGGGCGGTCGAGGGCTCGGTCATGGCAGGGGCCAGCTCAACTGCACAGGGCCTTGATGTCCTCGGGCACCGGGATGGCCTTGATGCGGTCCGGGTTCTCGGGCGGGTGGACCACGAAGGCGCGGGTCTCAAAGCCTTCGCACAACACGGTGTCGCCCCGGCGCACCACGTGTTTCTGGATGAAGACCTTGTCGCGCCATTCCTCCACCGTGGTTTCGATGCGCAGCGTCTCGCCGTAGGTGGCGGGCACCATGAAGCGGGTGTTGATCTCCAGCAGCGGTGTGCCGACGATGCCGCGCGTCTTGACCAGCTCGCGCCAGGGCGGCACGCCATTGGCCATGAAGAAATGCAGCGAGGCGGCGTCCATCCACTTCGAGAAGTTGGGGAAGAAGACGATGCCGGCGGGATCGCAATCGCCGAACTGGACCTGGATGTCGTAGAAAGTGGACTTGCTCATGGTGGGGAAGAAGGGGGCGTCGGGCCAGGCTTTATTGTGCACAGCGCGCCAGCACCATCTGTTCGCGCATGGCGAACTCGGGCAGCACGCGCTGGCGCAGGGCCTGGGCGGGGCGGGACCATCGGTCGTCATCCGCGGGTGCGGCGCGCTCGATCTGGTGGCCAGCCCACTGCAGCAGCACCAGGGCGGTGGCGCGCAGGTAATCGCCCGCCACCTCGTGGGCCAGCGTGTCCTCGCGCGGTGCGGCCAACACCACGGCCTGCGTCAGTTCGCGCAGCTGGATGATGCGCTGGCGCAGCGCGGTGTCCTGTGCGCCGGTGCCCAGGTTGTGTGACAGGTCGTCGAGCAGGGCCTGCAGCGAGGCACCGCCATCGGGCAGTACCTTGCGCAGCAGCAGGTCGATGGCCTGGATTTCGTTGGTGCCCTCGTAGATCATGCTCACGCGCGCGTCGCGCACGATCTGCTCGATGCCCCATTCGCGCACATAGCCGTGGCCCCCAAACACCTGCAGGCATTCGCTGGCGCCGCTGAAAGCCTGTTCGGTGAAAGCGCTCTTGAGCACCGGTGTGGTCAGGGCGCACCAGCGCTGGGCCGCGGCACGGCGCGCAGCGTCGGGGTGGTGTTTGGCGACGTCCAGTTCCAGTGCGGTGCGGTAGGCCAGCACGCGCCCGGCGTCGACCCAGGCGCGCTGGGTGTCCAGCTTCTGGCGCATGGCCGGGTGGCGGGCGATCAGGTCGGCCGGCTCGGTGTCGCTGCGCGGGCCGGGCGCGCGCATCTGGCGGCGTTCGGCGGCGTAGGCGTCGGCTTTCTGCCAGGCGGCATCGAGCAGGCCCACACCCTGCAGCGCCACGTGCAGGCGGGCGGCGTTCATCATCACGAACATGGCGTTCAGTCCACGCCCGGGTTCGCCCACGATCTGTGCGCTCGCTTCGTCAAAACGCATCACACAGGTGGGGCTGCCGTGCAGGCCCATTTTTTCCTCGATGCGCTCACAGACGACGGCGCTGCGGCTGCCGTCCGGGTAGAACTTGGGCACGAGGAACAGCGACAGGCCCTTGGGGCCGGCCGGCGCGTCGGGCAGCCGGGCCAGCACCAGGTGCACGATGTTGTCGCTGAGGTCGTGTTCCCCGCCCGAGATGAAGATCTTGGTGCCGCTGAGTCGGTAGCTGCCGTCCGCCTGCGGCACGGCCTTGGTGCGCACCAGCCCGAGGTCGCTGCCAGCGTGGGGTTCGGTCAGGCACATGGTGGCCAGCCATTCGCCGGTGGCCAGCTTGTCAAGATACAGGGCCTTGAGCTCGTCGGACGCGTGGTGCTTCACACACTCGTAGGCGCCGTGCAGCAGGCCGGGGGCCATGGTCCAGCCGTGGTTGGCCGCGCTCAGCCATTCGTAGAGCACCGCTTCCAGCACCGTGGGCAGGCCCTGGCCGCCGTCTTCGGTGGCGGTGGCGAGCGCCGGCCAGCCTGCCTGCCAGAACGCACGGTAGGCGTCGGCAAAACCAGGGGGTGTGGTGACGCGCCCGGCCTCGAAGCGGCAGCCGATCTCGTCGCCGTCGCGGTTCAGGGGCGCCACCACCTCGGCGACGAACTTGCCGGCCTCCTCCAGCACCTGTTGCATCAGCGCCGGGTCGGCGGTTTCGGCCAGGGCGGGCAACTCGGCCAGCTGCTGTGGCAGGCGCAGGACGTCGAACAGCAGGAAAGTGGTCTCGGCGGCGTTGGGCTGGTAGGCGTTCATTGTTTGGCCGCCCCGAGGTAGGTGTCGATCACGCGCGGGTCCTGTGCCAGCTCGGCCGCCGGGCCGTGCAGGCTCAGCTCGCCCATTTCCAGCACGTAGCCGTGGTCGGCCACGGCCAGCGCGGCGCGCGCGTTCTGCTCCACCAGCACGATGGTCACGCCGGTCTGCCGCAGGGTCTCGATGATGGCGAAGATTTCCTTCACGATCAGCGGTGCCAGGCCCAGGCTGGGTTCGTCCAGCATGAGCACGCTGGGGCGGGACATCAGCGAACGGCCCACCGCCAGCATCTGGCGCTCACCGCCCGACAGGGTGCCGGCCAGCTGGGCGCGGCGTTCCTTGAGACGCGGGAACAGGCTGTAGACGTCATCGAGCCGGTCGCGCCACTGGGCGTTGCCCAGGCGCATCTGGCGGTAGCCGCCCAGCACCAGGTTGTCCTCCACCGGCATGGTGCCGAAGAGTTCGCGTTTTTCGGGCACCAGGGCGATGCCGCGCATCACGCGCTCCTCGAGCGTGAGGGTACCGATGTCCTCGCCCTCGAACTCGACCCGGCCCTTGGACGGCAGCAGGCCCATCATGCTGTTGAGCAGGGTGGACTTGCCGGCGCCATTGGGGCCGATGACGGTGATCACGCTGCCCTTGTCGGCGTGGAGGTCGATGCCGTGCAGCACCTCGGCGCGGCCGTAACCGGCGCGCAACTGCTGGATGCGAAGAAGTGGGGTGCTCATGTCAATGTTCCGTGCCGAGGTAGGCCGCGCGGACCTTGGGGTCTTGCTGGACGTGGGCCGGTGTGCCCTGGGTCAGCAAGGTGCCGAACTCCATCACCACCAGGTGGTCGCAGACCTGCATCACCAGGTCCATGTCGTGCTCCACCAGCAGGATGCTCACGCCTTCGCGCTGCAGCTGGCGCAAGACGTCGGCCAGCGCCTGTTTTTCCTTGTGGCGCAGGCCGGCGGCGGGCTCGTCGAGCAGCAGCAGGGCCGGGTCGGCGCACAGCGCGCGGGCGATTTCCATCAGGCGCTGCGGGCCCATGGCCAGGTTGCCGGCCTGTTCGTGCAGGTAGGCGCCCATGCCGATGCGCTCCAGCTGGCGCTGCGCCTCGCGGAACAGGCGGCGCTCCTCGTCGCGGTTGGCGCGCAGCATGGCAGGCAACACGCCCTTGGATCCACGCGTGTGGGCACCCAGGGCCACGTTCTCCAGCACCGTCATGTCGGGGATCATCTTCACGTGCTGGAAGGTGCGCGCCATGCCGGCCCGCGAGATCTCGCGCGAGGGCTGGCCACCCACGGCCTGGCCGCGGAACACCACCTGCCCGCTGGTCATGCCCAGCACCCCGGTGATGAGGTTGAAGGTGGTCGACTTGCCGGCCCCGTTGGGACCGATCAGGCCCACGATCTGGCCGGCCTGGATCTGGAAGCTGATGTCGTTGACGGCGGTCAGCCCGCCGAACTGCTTGCGAATCTTCTGCACGTCGAGCACCACCTCGCCGGTGGCCGGCTTGACGCGCTCGGGCAGGGCGGCGGCGCCGGTCCAGTCCACCTTGCGCTGCTTGCGCGGCAGCTTGCGCTCCACCAGCGACCACAGGCCGTCGGGCAGGTATTTCAGCACCAGCACCATGGCGATGCCGAAGACGATCACCTCGTAGCTGCCGCTGGTGCCGATCAGCTTGGGCAGCAGCACCTGCAGTTGGTCGTCCAGCAGCTTGATCAGGCCGGCACCGGCGATGGCGCCCCAGACGTGGCCGACGCCGCCGAGCACCGTCATGAACAGGTACTCGATGCCCATCTTGAGGCCGAAGGCCGAGGGGTTGACCGTGCGCTGGAAGTGCGCCAGCAGCCAGCCCGCCACCGAGGCGAACAGCGCCGCCAGCACAAAGATGGTGACCTTGTACTTGAAGGTGCTGATGCCCATGGCCTCGGCCATCTGCGAGCCACCCTTCATGGCCCGGATGGCGCGCCCGGGGCGCGAGTCCAGCAGGTGCATCAACGCGAAGGCACAGGCCAGCAGGATGGCCCAGGTGAGCACGAAGAAGGCCCGGCCCTGGCCGATGTCGAAGCCGGCGACCGACAGGCTCTTGATGCCCAGCAGGCCATCGTATTTGCCCAGGGCATCGAGGTTGCCCATGAGGTAGTAGAGCGACAGGCCCCAGGCGATGGTGGCCAGCGGCAGGTAATGGCCCGACATGCGCAGCGTGATGACCCCGACCACCAGCGCGCTGATGGCGGTGAAGGCCAGCCCGATGAACAGCGTGATCCAGGGCGAGTAGCCCAGGTTGAGCGTGAACCAGGCGGTGGTGTAGGCGCCTATGCCCACAAAAGCCGCCTGCCCGAAGGAGGTCAGGCCACCCACGCCGGTGAGCAGCACCAGGCCGAGCGAAGTCAGGCTGTACAGGCCGATGTAGTTGAGCTGCGTGATCCAGAAGTCAGGCAGGGGCAGCACCGCGATCAGCGGCACGGCGGCGATGAGGGCAACAAGCCCGGATTTTCGGATGTCCATTTTCAGTGGTCCTCGTCGGAGTGGCCGCTGGCGATGGAGCGGATCAAGAGCACCGGCAGGATCAGCGTGAACACGATCACTTCCTTGAAAGCGCTGGCCCAGAAGGAGCCGAAGGATTCGACGATGCCGACGAACAGCGCACCGATGAGCGCGCCGGGGTAGCTGGACAGGCCCGCCACCACCGCGGCGACGAAGCCCTTGAGGCCGATCAGGAAACCCGAGTCGTAGAAGACCGTGGTGGTGGGGCCGATCAGCAGGCCCGACAGGGCCCCGAGCAGCGCCGCCATGGTGAAGGTGAGCTGACCGGAGCTGTGGGTGGAAATGCCCATCAGGCGCGCGCCGGTGCGGTTGACCGCGGTGGCGCGCAGCGCCTTGCCCTTGAGCGAGCGCTCGAAGTAGAGGTAGAACAGCACGATCAGCGCCACCGTGCTCAGGCCGATGATGATGGTCTGGCCGCTGAGCGTGAGCGGGCCGAGCTGGCCACGGTAGTCCCAGAAGCTGGGGTTGCGGAAGCCTTCGGCGCCGAAGAACAGCAGGCCCAGGCCGGTCATGGCGAAGTGCACGCCGACCGAGACGATGAGCAGCACCAGCGGGGTGGCGTCTTCCAGCGACTGGTAGGCGACGCGGTAGACCAGCGGGCCGAAGGCGGTGACCACGGCCACCGACAGCAGGGCCTGGGCGACCAGGGGCCACTGTTGTGGCGCCGCCCAGATGGTCAGCAGCGAGACCAGCACGGGTGCGACCAAGGTCTTGAACGCGGCCTGCGCGGCGCGCCCGGCATGGCCATGGTGGCGGAAACGCCCCAGTCCTTCCATGATGGCGGCGATGCTGGCCAGGATCAGAAGCAGCCACACCGTGCCCGGCGTCTTGCCGCTCTGCAGCATGGCGAGCGTGAGGGCCCCATAGGCGACAAACTCGCCCTGGGGAATGAAGATGACGCGCGTGACGGTGAACACAAGCACCGTGGCTAGGCCCAGCAACGCGTAGATCGCGCCGTTGGTCACGCCGTCCAGCAGCAGGATGCTGGCGATCGAAAAGTCCATGGCCGGGTCCGGTATGGGTTGGTGAGGAAGGGCGCACGCGGGCCGAGGGCCGTGCCGTGCCGCGTGCGTCCGGGGCGGCGCCAGCTCCGTGGCGCGCCCCGGGGTTCAGGCTTATTCGACCTTGAACTTGCCGTCGACGACCTTGAGCATCACACCGGTTTCGTTGGTGTAGCCCCAGTGGTCGCTGGCGGTCCAGTTCATCACGCCGTGCGAGAAGATGGTGCGGCCCATGGTTTCCATGCCATCACGCAGCGCAGCGCGGAACTCGGGCGTGCCGGGCTTGGCCTTTTTGAGGGCGCCGGGGAGGATCTTCTCCAGCACCACCTGCGCGTCGTACGAGTGGCCGGCGAACTGGTTGCGCGAGTTGGCCCCATAGGCCTTTTCGTACTTCTGGACGAAGTCGACCGCCAGCTTCTTGGACGGGTGGCTGTCGGGCAGCTGCTCGGCGATCACGGCCGGACCCGACACCACAAACGAACCCTCGACGGCCTTGCCGCCGACGCGCATCAGGTCCTGGGTGGCGGCCGCGTGGGTCTGGTAGATCTTGCCCTTGTAACCACGGTCGACCACGGCCATGTGCGGCATGGCCGCACCCGAACCCGAGGCCACGATCAGCATGGCGTCGGGGTTGGCCGACGTCAGCTTGAGCGCCTGCGGCGTCACGCTGGTGTCGGTGCGGGCGAAACGCTCGGTGGCCACGATCTTGATGCCGGCCTGGTCGAGCAGGGGCGTGATCTCCTTCAGCCACTGTTCGCCGTAGGCGTCGGTGTAGCCCAGGAAGCCCAGGGTCTTGACGCCCTGTTTTTTCATGTGCTCGACCACGGCGCTGCCCATCACGGTGTTGGACTGCGGCAGGCGGAACATCCACTTGTCCTTGCCGGCGGGCACACCCACCGGCGAGGCGGCCAGCTGCACCGTGCCGGCTTCGCTGGCGATGTCCGTCATGGCGGCGGCCACGGCGGTGATGCACGAGCCGATGATCATGTCGACCTTGTCCTCGGTCACGAAGCGGCGGGCATTGGCCGCGCCCTTGCCGGGATCGGTGGCGTCGTCGAGGATGATCAGGTTGACTTTCTCGCCGGCGATCGTTTGCGGGAACAGCTTGAAGTAGTTCTGCATCGGGATGCCCAGGCCCGAACCCGGGCCGGTCAGCGCGAGGCTGACGCCGATGTTGACGTCGGCTTGTGCGGCGCCGGTGGCCAGCACGGCCACGGCGGTGGCGATCAGGGTCTTGATGTTTTTCATGGTGTGTCTCCTGGTGGTTGGCGGAAAGGGAGCGGGGAAAAAATCAGCGCGGCGCCATGCGCAGGGCGCCATCAAGGCGAATGACTTCGCCGTTGAGGTGGGTGTTGGTCACGATGTGGGCCGCGAGTTGGGCGAACTCCTCGGGTTTGCCCAGGCGCGGAGGGAAGGGGATGCTGGCCGCCAGCGAGGCCTGCACCGGCTCGGGCAGGCTTTTCATCAGCGGCGTGGCGAACAGGCCCGGTGCGATGGTGCACACGCGGATGCCGTGCTGTGCCAGATCGCGCGCCATCGGCAGGGTCATGCCCACCAGGCCACCCTTGGAGGCGCTGTAGGCCTGCTGGCCCACCTGGCCGTCGAAGGCGGCCACCGAGGCGGTGAACACCATCACGCCGCGTTCGCCGTCTTCCAGCGGGTCCAGCTTGGCGCAGGCGGCGGCAAACAGGCGGCTGGCGTTGTAGGTGCCCACCAGATTGACCGTGATCACCTTGGTGAAATCGTCCAGCGGCGCGGCGCTGCCGTCCTTCTGCACGACGCGCTTGGCGGTGCCGATGCCGGCGATGTTCATCAGGATGCGGGCCGGGCCCAGCGTGGCCGTCACCCGGTCCAGCGCGGCCAACAGGCTGTCGGTGCTGGTGATGTCGCACTGGCAGGCCACACCCTTGATGTCGGCCGCCACGCGCTCGGCGTTGGCCAGGTTGACGTCCAGCACCGCCACCTTGGCGCCCAGACGGGCGAGTTCGCGTGCGGTGGCCTCGCCGAGGCCGGAGCCGCCGCCGGTGACGAGGGCGACGTGGTCCTTGATCTGCATGTGTGTGTCCTTGTGTGGTGCGGGTGAGGGATGGTGAGCCGACTTGGGCTCAGGCGGCGTCGGGGTTTTCCACCAGCAGCGCGATACCCTGGCCGCCGCCCACGCAGGCACTGGAGATGCCGTAGCGTTGGCCGCTGCGCCGCAGTTCACGCGCCAGGGTGATGGTCAGGCGCACGCCGGTGGCGGCCAGCGGATGGCCCAGCGCGATGGCGCCGCCGTTGACGTTGAGCCGGGCCAGGTCCAGGCCCAGCTCGCGGCCCACGGCCAGGGTCTGCGCTCCCTGGGCTTCGTTGATCTCGAAGCGGCCGATCTGGTCCAGCGTCAGGCCGGTGCGCGCCAGCAGCAGGCGGATGGCCGGCGCCGGGCCGATGCCCATGATCTCGGGCGGCACGCCCACGGCGGCGGCGGCCACAATGCGTGCCAGCGGCTTTTTGCCCTGGGCCTTGGCGTAACGGCCCGAGGCCACCACGGCGGCCGCGGCGGCGTCCACCAGGGCCGAGCTGTTGCCGCCGGTCTGCACGCCGCCTTCGTAGACCGGCTTGAGCTTGGCCAGCACCTCCACGGGGGAGATGCGGGCGTGGGTGTCGGTGGCCACCTCGGTGACCTTGCCCTGCAGCTTGATGCCGCGCGGCTTGTAGCCGTCCAGCTCGAACTTTTCGGTCACCACGGGAACGATTTCCCCGGCGAGGAAGCCGCTTTCCTGCGCCGCCACCGCCTTGGCGAAAGAGCTGGAGGCGAAGGCGTCCACGTCCTCGCGGCTGATGCTGTATTTTTTTGCCAGGTTCTCGGCCGTCTGGATCATGTTGATGCCGGCGGCTGGGTCTTTCAGCGCCTCCCACATGTAGTCCTTGAAGCCCACCGGCGCGCCCAGTTTGAAGCCGGTGCGGTGGTCAAAGGCGGCGATGGGGTTGCGCGTCATGCTTTCGGTGCCCACCACCAGCGCGGCCTCGCAGGCGCCGCCCTGGATGTGCTCGCCGGCCTGACGGAACAGTTCGAAGCCGGTGCCGCAGATGCGCTGCGCCATGATGGCCGGCACGTCCACCGGCACACCGGCGTAGAGGCCGATGTGGCGCGGCAGGAAGAACTGGTCGAAGTCGCCGGGCGCCATGTTGCCGGTGACCACCGAGCCGATGTCGCTGCCCGGCACGCCGGCGCGGGCCAGCACGGCGCGGGCCGCCTTGATGCCGAGGTCGGTGGGCGAGATGTGGCCCAGGGCGCCGCAGTAGTCGACCATGGGCGTGCGCACGCCGTCGAGCATCCAGACGTCGTCGAAGGAGGAGAAAAAGCCTTGTGCTGCCATGGGAGTCTCAAGCCGGTATGAGGATGTGGTGCAGGCGGCCTGCGTGCAGGGCGTCCACGGTGTCGGCGCGGTGGGCCAGCACGGCGCGCTGGTTGATCGAGCCCTTGTCGGTCACCTCGCCCCGGTCGATGGTGGGCGGCTCGGCCAGCAGGCACAGGCGGGCGATGCGGTTGGCGCTGCCGGTGGCGTTTTTCGCCAGGGCGTCCACCACGGTCTGGAAATGGGCCAGCACGGGAGCGCTGGCCAGCACATCGGCCATGGGCGCGTCGGCGGGCAGGCCGGCCAGGCCGCGCACGGCCTGGGTCGGGAAAACCATGGCGCCCACCTCCTTGAGGTTGAGGCCGGTCAGCACCACGTCCTGGATGTAGGGCGCGCCGGCCGCGATGATCTTGGCGCGCAGCGGGCCAACGCTGACGAAGGTGCCGGTGGCGAGCTTGAAGTCCTCGGCGATGCGGCCGTCGAACTTCAGGCCCAGGTGCACGTCGGTCTCGTCGATCCACTTGACGGCGTCGCCGGTGCAGAAGAAGCCTTCCTCGTCGAAGGCCTCGGCGGTTTCCTTCGGAGCCCGCCAGTAGCCGGGCGTGATGTTGGGGCCCTTGTAGCGCACCTCGGTCTTGCCGTCGGTGTCGACCAGCTTGAGTTCCAGGCCGGGCGTGGGCACGCCCAGGTCGCCGGCGTTGACGAAGGGGTTGGTGACGAAGATGCCGAAGGGGCCGGACTCGGTCATGCCCAGGCCGGTGCCCATGACGATGCGCTCGCCGATCTCGCGCTCCTCGCTCTCGAACAGACTGTCCCAGATCGGCTGGGCCAGGGCGGCACCGGCGTAGAAGAACATCTTGACCCGCGACAGCAGCGTCTTGCGCAGCGTGTCGTCGGTCTTCATGGCGTGGGCGATGGCCTCGAAGCCGGTCGGCACGTTGAAATACACCGTCGGCGCGATCTCGCGCAGGTTGCGCAGGGTCTCGTGCATCAGGGCCGGCGTCGGCTTGCCGTCATCGATGTAGAGCGTGCCGCCGTGGTAGATCACCATGCCCACGTTGTGGTTGCCGCCAAAGGTGTGGTTCCAGGGCAGCCAGTCGCACAGCACCAGGGGCGACTCGGCCAGGACCGGCATGGACTGTGTCATCTGCTGCTGGTTGGCGCACCACAGGCGCTGGGTGTTGATGACGGCCTTGGGCAGTTTGGTCGAGCCGCTGGTGAACAGGAACTTGACGATGGTGTCGGGGCCGGTGGCGGCGATGGCGGCTTCCACCGCGTCGGTCGCTTCGGTCAGCGTGAGCTGCTCGAAGGACGTGACGCTGCGACCAGCCACGTCGCCTTGGGACAGCACCACTTCCACGTCGGCGGGTACGGCGGCTGCGATGGCCTTGCCGTAGCGCGCGCCGTCGGTGGCAAACACCAGGCCGGGCGTCACGGTGCGCAGCACGTGTTTGAGCTTGTCGTAGTCCTGGCTGATCAGCGAATAGGCGGGCGAGGTCGGCACGTAGGGCACGCCGGCGAGCAGGCAGCCCAGGCCCATCATGGCGTGGTCCAGGCTGTTCTCGCTCAGGATCACCACCGGGCGCTCGGCGTTCAGGCCACGCTGGATCAGCGACTGCGCGATGCGCCGGGCCGTGTCCCAGGCCTCGCGGTAGCTCACGTGGCGCCAGTCGCCCAGCACGGTCTTGCCCTGGGCGTCGGGCGTGGGCTGGCGCTGCGCCATGAAGCTGCGTTCGGGCGTGGTCTCTGCCCAATGGCGCAGGCGGTCGGTCATGCGCTCGGGGTAGGGCAGCAGGTCCTGCTCGGCGCGCAGGTAGTGCACGCCGGGCGCGCCATCGCGCAAGCTCACGCGCGTGACGCCAAACTGCATGGGGCGGAAGCGGGGGGTGCTCATCGTGTCTCCGTTGTTCTTGTGGGCCGGCCGTGGGCTCAGGCCTTCTGCACCTTGGCCGCCTTGCCTTCGAGGAAGGCGCGCACGCGTTCCTTGGCTTCGGGCGCTGCCTGCGCGATGGCGGCCATCATGGCCTCGGTCAGGAAGCCGTGGTCGGCCGGCTGCTCGGCGATGCGGGGCAGGGCGTGCATCAGCGCGTAGTTGGTCAGCGGCGCGTTGGTGGCGATCTGCGTGGCCAGGGCCAGGGCCTTGTCCAGCGCGGTGCCGGCGGGCACCAGGTACTGTGCCAGGCCCACGCGCTCGCCATCGGCGGCGTTGTAGACGCGGCCGGTCAGCATCATGTCGGTCATGCGCGCCACGCCGATCAGCTTGGGGATGCGCACCGAGCCGCCGCCGCCGACAAAGATGCCGCGTGTGCCTTCGGGCAGGGCAAAGAAGGTGGTCTCGTCGGCGACGCGGATGTGGCAGGCGCTGGCCAGCTCCAGGCCGCCGCCGACCACGGCGCCATGCAGGGCGGCGATCACCGGCACCGGGCCGCTTTGCACGCAGTCGAGCGCGGCGTGCCACATGCGCGAGTGGTGCAGACCCTGGCCGGCGTCGCGCTCCTGCAGTTCCGACAGGTCCAGGCCGGCGCAGAAGTGCTCGCCATTGCCATCGATGACGGCGGCGCGCACACTGCTGGGCAGGTTCTGGAAGGTGTCGCGCAGCGCCAGGATCAGGCCGTCGTTGAGCGCGTTGCGCTTGGCGGCGCGGTTGAGGCGGATGACGGCGATCTGCTGCGTGTCGCCTTGCAGGGTGAGGGTCAGGTCGGTGTGTGGCATGGTGTGTCTCGACGGGCCGGTGTGGCTTGCGGTTGGATGCGATTATTGTTATAAAACATAACCAATGCAATCGGTGACGGGCACCGATTCACTCAGTGTTTACCCTAGGAGACATCGCTTGGACCACCAAAACCTGATCGCCATCGACATCCACACTCACGCCGAGGTGAGCTGCCGCAACCCCTTCGACAACTACGGCGAGGAATACGACCGCGCCGCCGACAAGTACTTCGGCAGCAACCGCCGGCCCACCATCGCCGAGACCATTGCCTACTACCGCGAGAGGAAGATCGGCCTGGTGATGTTCACTGTGGACAGCGAGAGCCAGCTCGGGCGCCGGCGTATCCCCAACGAGGAGATCGCCCAGGCCGCGCGCGAGAACAGCGACATGATGGTGGCCTTCGCCAGCATCGACCCGCACAAGGGCAAGATGGGCGCGCGCGAGGCCGAGCGCCTGATCAAGGAGGAAGGCGTCAAGGGCTTCAAGTTCCACCCCACGGTGCAGGGCTACCACCCCTACGACAAGATGGCCTGGCCGATCTACGAGGTGATCAACGCGCACAAGCTGCCGGCCATCTTCCACACCGGGCACAGCGGCATTGGCAGCGGCATGCGCTGCGGCGGCGGCCTGCGCCTGGAGTACAGCAACCCCATGCACCTGGACGACGTGGCGATCGACTTCCCCGACATGCAGATCGTCATGGCCCACCCCAGCTTCCCGTGGCAGGACGAGGCGCTGAGCGTGGCCACCCACAAGCCCAACGTGTGGATCGACCTCTCGGGCTGGAGCCCCAAGTACTTTCCCAAGCAGCTGGTGCAGTACGCCAACACGCTGCTGAAGGACCGCATCCTGTTCGGCAGCGACTACCCCCTGATCACGCCCGAGCGCTGGATGAAGGATTTCGAGGTGGCCGGCTTCAAGCCCGAGGTCATGCCGGGCATCCTCAAGGGCAACGCGGT
Source organism: Hydrogenophaga sp. OTU3427 (assembly GCF_038440225.1). NCBI lineage: Bacteria > Pseudomonadati > Pseudomonadota > Betaproteobacteria > Burkholderiales > Comamonadaceae > Hydrogenophaga > Hydrogenophaga sp. OTU3427. The sequence continues at coordinate 29,862 of NZ_JASATI010000025.1, forward strand.
GCGCCTGCTGGGCCTCGCCTGAACACCGGCCTTCTTTGGTGAACAATCCGGGCATGAACGCCACGCCTGCTGTTTCCGATTTTCCCGAAGCATCCGCGCCGCTGCTGCACATTGCCGGCGGCGTGGCCACCGTCACGCTCAACCGCCCGCAGCACCGCAACCGCCTCGAAGACGGCGACCTGCTGACGCTGCTGGCGCACATCGCCACCGTCAACGCCGACCTGTCGGTGCGGGCACTGGTGCTGACCGCGCGTCCCAACCAGCCGCGCCCGGTGTTCAGCGCCGGCTACCACCTGGGCGCCTTCAGCGACGACGGCGAGACCGGCCCCATGCCCTTCGAGACCGTGCCCGACGCGCTGGCCACGGCCCGCCCCATCACCCTGTGTGCCCTCAGCGGCAGCGTCTACGGCGGCGCCACGGACGTTGCCCTGGCCTGCGACTTCCGCTTTGGCGTGGAAGGCATGGAACTGCGCATGCCGGCTGGCGCACTGGGCCTGCACTACTACCCCAGCGGCATGCAGCGCTACGTGGCCCGCCTCGGCCTGGGTGTGGCCCGACGCCTGTTCCTGCTGGCCGAGCCCACGCCCGACCGCGACCTGCTCGCCATGGGCTTCCTCGACAAGCTGTTGCCGGCGGCCGAGCTGCCCGCCGCCGTGTCGGCCTGGTGCGCCCAGGTGCTGGCCATGGGCCCGCTGGCGGTGCAGGGCATGAAACAGACCCTCAACGAAATCGCCCTCGGCTTCGACCAGCCCGCGCTGTGGCGCGAACGCGAAGCCCTGAGCAAGGCCAGCGCCGACTTCGCCGAGGGCAGGGCGGCGTTCGCGGAGCGAAGGGGGGCGGTGTTTCGGGGCATGTGAGGGATGCGCGAGGGGCGCGTACGCGACTTTGAGTACAGTGGGCATATCCAGGAGACACAGGCATGAAATTGGGCATGAATCGGCATGGCGCCGCGCTGATGGCGCTGGCTGTTTCGATCACGAGCGCCGCCGCCGGAACACCCGTCAAGCAACTGCAGGAGAAAGGGCTCAAGCCGCTCGCCCATGCGGAATTGATGGGCCTGTTGCCCGGCAATACCCTGTACCACGTCAATCACGAGATGAAGGTGAAGGTGCCGCTGTTCTATGTTCCGGACGGAACGCGCTACGTCAGGATTCGCGGGCAGATTCTGGAGAGCAGGTGGCGGATCGAGGGCGACAAGGTGTGCGAGCACAGCGTGGTCCTGAAGCGCGACGTGTGCCGCAGCCTGTACCGGTTTGATGGCGGTGGCGCGGTGTGTGACGATGGCGCCGATGTCTGCGAATACGGCCTCGATTGGGCCGCCGGCAATCCTGAAGGGCTGGGGAAATAGGCCGCCGATCCACTATGCTCCCGCCCATGCCATCCCGCTCCGATACCTCGATCGCCCATGCCGCCATGTGGATGGCCGGCTGGCTGACACTGATGGTGGTGATCGCCGTGGCCGGGCGCGAGGCCGCGCGCGAGTTGTCGGTGTTCCAGATCATGCTGCTGCGCTCCACCTTGGGGCTGGCCATGCTGTGGCCGCTGGTGCGCGCTTCGGGTGGCCTGGCCGCCGTCGGGACCAGGCGGCTGCCCCAGCACGCGCTGCGCAACGCCATCCACTACGCCGCGCAGTACGGCTGGTTCGTTGCCCTGACCCTGATCCCGCTGGCGCAGGTGGTCGCCATCGAATTCACCATGCCGATCTGGTCGGCCGCCCTGGCGGTGCTCGTTCTCCGCGAACGCATGAACGGCCTGAAGTGGTTCGCCGTGCTGCTGGGGCTGGTGGGCGTGGCGGTGATCGTGCGGCCCCGCGCCGGTGAGCTCGACCTCGGGCAGCTCATTGCGCTGGGCTCCGCGTTGGGGTTTGCCGTCTCGGTCGTGCTGGTGAAGTCCCTCACCCGCACCGACGCGGCGGTCGCGATCAGCTTCTGGATGCTGGTGGTGCAAAGCGTGATCGGGCTCGTGCCGGCGCTCTGGGTCTGGCAATGGCCTTCGGTGCAGGCCTGGGGTTGGGTGGTGGTGGTGGCGTTCTGCGGCACCTACTCGCACTACTGCTTCGCCCGCGCCATGGAGCATGCGGACGCCACAGTGGTCGTACCGATGGACTTCCTGCGCGTACCGCTGACCGCGCTCGTGGGCTGGCTGGCGTACTCGGAAGGGCTGGATCTCTTCACCGTGTTGGGCGTCGGCCTGATCCTGGCCGGGAACCTGCTGAACCTGGTTCGTTTGCAGACGGGTGGTTGGCGGGTCTGGCGCAAGGCTTGAGTGCTTTTCAAGCACGGACTTGGCTGGGTACCCGTTCTTGGAAGTGAAGCCCTGTGCGGGGGGTTCCACCGGTCGATCAAGGTGCTCTGTGCAACGGCGAGCGCCTGACCATTTTCAGCCAACGCCCTGTTAGCCGCAGAAAAAACGCCCGCGCAACGCGGGCGTCCATGAACAAGGCTGCAGGGCCTCAGCCCTCAAGCATCCCCCCACACCTCCTGCGCCGTCTCGATCACCAGGCGCAGCTTCTGGCGCTGGGCTTCCACGGCGATGTTGTTGCCGTGCACGGTGCTGGAGAAGCCGCACTGGGGTGACAGGGCCAGTTGGTCCAGGGGTGCGTATTGGGCGGCTTCGGCGATGCGGCGCTTGAGGGTGTCCTTGCTTTCGAGTTCGCCGAACTTGGTGGTCACCAGGCCCAGCACCACCAGCTTGCCCTTGGGCAGGTAACGCAGCGGGCGGAAGTCGCCGGAGCGGTCGTCGTCGTATTCCAGGAAGTAGGCGTCGATGTCCATTTCCTTGAGCAGGGCCTCGGCCACCGGTTCGTAGTTGCCGGCCGCGGCGTGGGTGCTCTTGAAGTTGCCTCGGCACAGGTGCATGGCCAGGGTCATGCCGGCGGGCTTCTGGGCCACCACCTTGTTGATGAACTTGGCGTAGCGGTGGGGCAGTTCGTTGGGGTCATCGCCGCGCTGGCGGGCGGCTTCGCGCATTTTCTCGTCGCACAGGTAGGCGAGGTTGGTGTCGTCCATTTGCACGTAGGTGCAACCGGCGGCGGCCAGCGAGCGCAGTTCGTCGCCGTAGGCCTTGGCCACGTCGTCGTAGAACACCGGGTCCAGCTCGGGGTAGGCGTCCTTGCTGATGCCGGCGCGCCCGCCCCGGAAGTGCAGCATGGTGGGGGAGGGGATGGTGACCTTGGCCACGTTGCCCGGGGCCACCTGGCTCTTGAGGTATTGGAAGTCTGCCAACTGGATGTCCTTGGCGTGGCGCACCTTGTCCACCACCTTGATCGTCGGCGGAGCCAGGCTGGTGCTGCCGTCGGCGTTCTGCACGGCCAGGCGGCCGACCTCGGTGGTCACGCCCCCGAGTTGTTCCAGGAAGTCGAGGTGGAAATAGGTGCGGCGGAACTCGCCGTCGGTGATGGACTTGAGGCCCACGTCCTGCTGGAACTTCACGATCTCGCTGATGGCCTTGTCCTCGACCTCGCGCAGCCGTTCGGCGCTGATTTCGCCCTTGGCCTTCTGATCACGGGCTTCGAGCAGGTATTGGGGGCGCAGGAAGCTGCCCACGTGGTCGTAGCGGGCGGGCAGGTGGGGAATGCTCATGGGGTGTCTCCAATGGGGTGAAAAGTGTCGGTGGGTCCGCACGGCAACCATGTTACGGCATCTTTTGGGCGAGTTATTGAATACAGGAATAGCTGCTTTGGTGTTATCCGGGGTTGATTTCCTTGATCTAAATCAACCACTGTATACAATGGGTATCCATGAAGCGCACCGCCTCTTCCCCTTCGTCCGGCACGGCCATGCTGGCGGGCGAACCGCGCGTGTCGGGCCCGTCCATCGACGACGGCGGCTCCCAGATGGTCAAGGCGCAACTCAAGCTGCGCGAAATGATCCTGGCCGGCGAACTGCCGGCGGGCGCCCGCATCGCCGAGCTGTCGCTGGTGGAAAAATTGGGCGCTTCGCGCACCCCCATCCGCGCCGCCCTGATGCGGCTGGAGCAGGAAGGCCTGCTGGAGACGCTGCCCAATGGCGGCTACGCGGTGCGCACGTTCTCAGAGCGCGAGGTGGCCGATGCCATCGAGCTGCGCGGCACCATCGAGGGTGTGGCCGTGCGGCTGGCGGCCGAACGCGGCGTGGCCCCCGTGGTGCTGGGCGAGGCCCAGCAGATCCTGCGCGACGTCGACGACCTGCTGCGCGAGGCGGCACTCAACGACGACGCCTTTTCCCGCTACGTGGTGCTCAACCGCCGCTTCCATGAGCTGCTGGGCGAACTCTCCGGCAGCACCGTCATGTTGCGCGAGATGGAGCGCGTGGCCAGCCTGCCATTTGCCTCGCCCTCGGCCTTTGTGGTGGTGCAGGCCAATTCGCCCCAGGCGCGCGACATGCTGATCGTGGCCCAGGACCAGCACTGGCAGGTGCTCGAGGCCATCGAACACCGTGAGGGCGCGCGCGCCGAGGCCATCATGCGCGAACACTCGCGGCTGGCGCGGCGCAACCTGCGCGAGGCCGTTCGCAGCCCCCGGCACGGCAGCATGCCGGGCGTGGGCCTGATTCGAAAACGCGACTAGTATGAAGCCCACCCCCGTCGCTTGCCCGTTGCTCGTGGCCGCATCCCCTCTCCAGGGGGCGACACCAGCCGTCTGGCGGAGGCAGCCCGGCGGTGTCCCCCGGGTGGATGGGCTCGGTCGCCGGGGGTGGTGTTTTTTCTCAACCTTTTTTTCACACTGGAGACAAGCATGCACAAGCGCATCTTTCTGAACACCCTGGCGGTCGCTGTTCTCGGCGCCGGCGTGGCCACTGGCGCCCTGGCCCAGGACAAGTTCAAGATCGGCCTCATCCTGCCCATGAGCGGGCAGCAGGCGTCCACCGGGCGCCAGATCGAGGCGGCCGTGCGCCTGTTCATGGCCCAGAACGGCGACACCGTGGCGGGCAAGAAGGTCGAGGTCATCATCAAGGACGACGCCGCCACGCCCGATGTGTCGCGCCGCTTCGCCCAGGAACTGGTGGTCAACGAGAAGGTCAACGTGCTGGCGGGCTTCGGCGTGACGCCGGCCGCCCTGGCCGCCGCCCCCATCGCCACGCAGAGCAAGACCCCGCTGGTGGTGATGGCCGCCGCCACCTCCAGCATCACCGAGGCATCGCCCTACATCGTGCGCACCAGCTTCACGCTGCCGCAGGCTTCCGTGGCACTGGCCGACTGGGCGCCCAAGAACGGGCTCAAGAAGGTGGTGACCCTGGTCAGCGACTACGGCCCCGGCATCGACGCCGAGAAATTCTTCAAGGACCGCCTGCTCTTCAACGGCGGCCAGATCGCCGACTCGCTGCGCGTTCCGCTGCGCAACCCGGACTTCGCACCTTTCCTGCAGAAGGTGCGCGACATCAAGCCCGATGCCCTGTTCGTGTTCGTGCCGTCGGGCGCCGGCGCGGCGGTGATGAAGCAGTTCCTGGAGCGCGGCATGGACAAGGCCGGCATCAAGCTGATCGGCACCGGCGACGTGACCGACGACGACCAGCTCAACGACATGGGAGACGGCGCGCTGGGCGTGGTCACCTCGCACCACTACTCGGCCTACCACCCCTCGGCCACCAACAAGAAGTTCGTCGACGCCTTCCAGAAAGCCAACAAGGGCATGCGCCCCAACTTCATGGCCGTGGGCGGCTACGACGGCATGCGCGTGATCTACGAAGCACTCAAGGCCACCAAGGGCCAGGGCGGCGGCGATGCCCTGCTGGCGGCCATGAAGGGTCAGATCTTCGAAAGCCCGCGTGGCCCGATGTTCATCGACGCCCAGACCCGCGACGTGGTGCACAACATCTACCTGCGCAAGGTCGAACGCAAGGACGGCCAGCTGCACAACGTCGAATTCGACGTCATCAAGGACGTGAAGGACCCGGGCAAGGCCAAGTGAGTGCCGATGCCACGCTGAGCGTTCCGCGCTCAGCGTGACGTCCGGCCTCGCTCCGCTCAAAGCTCTACGCTGATCGCTCAACCATGTTGACCATACTCTTCGACGGCATCGCCTACGGCATGCTGCTCTTCATCCTGGCCGTCGGGCTGTCCGTGACCATGGGCTTGATGAATTTCATCAACCTGGCCCACGGCGCCTTCGCGATGGTGGGCGGCTACGTCACCGTGGTGCTGATGCAGCGCTTCGACGTGCCCTTCATGTGGACGCTGCCGCTGGCCTTTGGCGTGGCCGCGCTGCTGGGCGCGGTGCTGGAGCGCACGCTCTACCGGCCCATGTACAAGAAGCCCCACCTCGATCAGGTGCTGTTCTCCATCGGCCTGGCCTTCATGTCGGTGGCGACGGTGGACTACCTGGTGGGTTCGCAGCAGCAGATCATGCAGCTGCCCGAGTGGCTGCGCGGACGCACCGAGCTGTGGGACGGCGCCCTGGGCATGGGCCACTACCGCCTGTTCATCATCGCCGTCTGTGCCGCGCTCACCGTGGGCCTGCAGTACGTGCTGTCCCAAACGCGCTTCGGCAGCCGCCTGCGCGCCAGCGTGGACGACCCGCGCGTGGCCGCCGGCCTGGGTATCAACACCAACACCGTGTTCGCGGTCACCTTTGCGGTGGGCTCCGGCCTGGCCGGCCTGGGTGGCGCGCTGGGCGCCGAGGTGCTGGGCCTGGACCCGACCTTCCCGCTCAAGTTCATGGTGTATTTCCTGATCGTCGTCGCCGTCGGCGGCACCTCGTCCATCACCGGCCCGCTGCTGGCGGCGCTGCTGCTGGGCGTGGCCGACGTGGCGGGCAAGTACTACATCCCCAAGCTGGGGGCATTCATCGTCTATTCGCTCATGATCGCGCTGCTCATCTGGAAGCCGCAGGGTCTGTTCGTCCGCAAGGGAGGCAAATAAATGGCCAACGCCAAGACCTCGCTGCTGAGCGCCTCGCGCTGGCGCGTCGGGGAACCCGTGTTCTGGATCGTGGCCTTCCTGTCGCCGCTGCTGATCAAGGAACATTCGCTGATCGTCAACGAGATCGCCATCGTGGCCCTGTTCGCGATCTCGCTGGACCTGATCCTGGGCTACACCGGCATCGTCTCGCTGGGCCACGCGGCCTTCCTGGGCTTCGGGGCCTACAGCGCCGCCCTGTTCGCCAAACACGTCATGCCCGACCCCACGGTGGGCCTGCTGGTGGGCACCGCCGCGGCCACCTTGCTGGGCGCGGTCTGTTCGCTCACCATCATGCGCGGCACCGACCTGACCCGCATCATGGTCACGCTGGGCATGGCCCTGATCCTGATGGAGCTGGCCAACAAGCTCGACTGGCTGACCGGCGGCGCCGACGGCCTGCAGGGCGTGGTGATGGGGCCGGTGCTGGGCAAGTTCGAGTTCGACCTCTACGGCCAGACGGCCGCCTGGTACTCGCTGTGCGTGCTGCTGGTGTTCTTCTACCTCGCCCGCCGCCTGGTGCATTCGCCCTTTGGCGCCACGCTCAAGGCGGTGCGCGACAACCGGCTGCGCGCCATGGCCATCGGCATCCCGGTGCTGTCGCGCATCGCGGTGGTCTACACCATCGCCGCCGGCGTGGCCGGTGCGGCCGGCGCGCTGCTGGCCCAGACCACCGGTTTCGCCTCGCTCGACGTGTTCGCCCTGGAACGCTCGGCCGACCTGGTGCTGATGCTGGTGATCGGCGGTGTGGGCTGGCTCTACGGCGGCATCGCTGGCGCCGTCGTCTTCAAGCTCATGCACGACGTCATCTCCGGCATCACGCCGCAGTACTGGACCTTCTGGATCGGCCTGTTCCTGGTGGTGCTGGTGCTGGTCGGGCGCGACCGCCTGCTGCGTCCCTGGACCTGGTTCGGCAAGAAAGGCGGTGCGGCATGAACGCCCCCCAAGCACATACCCCGACCCCGGTGCGCACCGTGCTGCGCACCGAGGCCCTGGTCAAGCGTTTTGGTGGCATCACCGCCACCGACCACGTGACGCTGGACGTCAAGCACGGCGCCCGCCATGCGCTGATCGGCCCCAACGGCGCCGGCAAGACCACGCTGATCAACCTCATGACCGGCGTGCTGGACGTGAGCGAAGGCCGCATCCTGCTCGACGGCGACGACATCACCCAGCTCGCCCCGCACCAGCGGGTGCGCCGTGGCATGGTGCGCACCTTCCAGATCAACCAGCTCTTCAACGGCATGACGCCGCTGGAGACCCTGGGCATGGTGGTGGCCCAGCACCAGGGCCTGGGCGGGCGCTGGTGGCAGCCCATGGGCCGCAGCGCGGCCGTGGCCGAGCGCTGCGACCAGCTGCTGGAGCAGTTCCACCTGGCCGACGTGCAGCACGTGTCCACCGAGCACCTGGCCTACGGCAAGCGCCGCCTGCTGGAGATCGCCATCGCGCTGGCCTGCGAGCCGCGTGTGCTGCTGCTGGACGAGCCGGTGGCGGGCGTGCCCGCGGGCGAACGCGAGGAGCTGCTGCAGACCGTGGCCGCGCTGCCGGCCGACGTGTCGGTGCTCCTGATCGAACACGACATGGACCTGGTGTTTGATTTCGCCAACCGCATCACGGTGATGGTCAACGGGGCGGTGCTGACCGAAGGCACGCCCGAACAGATCGCCAACGACCCCCAGGTCAAGGCGGTGTACCTGGGTCATGGAGAAGAGGTGCGCGCGTGACGGAACTGCTCAATGTCGAGAACCTGAGTGCGGGCTACGGCGAGGCCGTGGTCATCAACGGTGTCTCGTTCCGCCTCAACGAAGGCGAGACCCTGGCCTTGCTGGGCCGCAACGGCACCGGCAAGACCACCCTCATCAACACCCTGGCCGGCGCCACGCGCCGCCACGGCGGCGCCATCTCGCTGGGCGGCGTGGCGCTGCACAAGCTGCCGTCGCACGAACGCGCGGCGGCCGGCATCGGCTGGGTGCCGCAGGAGCGCAACATCTTCAAGTCGCTCACGGTGCACGAGAACCTGACGGCGGTGGCGCGCCCGCAGCGCGCCGGCCAGCCCGCCTGGACGCCCGAGCGGGTCTACGAGATGTTCCCGCGCCTGGCCGAACGCAAGACCAACCTGGGCACGCAGCTGTCGGGCGGCGAGCAGCAGATGCTGGCCGTGGGCCGCGCGCTGGTGCTCAACCCGCGCATCCTGCTGCTGGACGAACCGCTGGAGGGCCTCGCGCCCATCATCGTCGAGGAACTCCTGCGCGCCATCGCCCGCATCACCCGCGACGAAGGCCTGTCGGCCATCATCGTCGAGCAGCACCCACAGGCCATCCTGGCCATCAGCCACCAGGCCCTGGTGCTGGACCACGGCAGCGTGGTGCACACCAGCAGCGCCGAATCGCTGAGCGCCCAGCCCGAGCTGCTGGACAGCCTGCTGGGCGTGGCCAAGACCCACTGACCGTTATCCCCGAACCCGCCCCTCATTCCACCTGGAGACCGACTCATGTTCCCGAAAAACACCTGGTACGTGGCTGCCATGCCCGAAGAGATCGACGCCAAGCCGCTGGGCCGCAAGGTCTGCGGTGAAAGCATCGTGTTCTACCGTGGCGAGGAAGGCCGCGTGGCGGCGTTGGAGGATTTCTGCCCGCACCGCGGCGCGCCCCTGTCGCTGGGTTATGTGTCCGAAGGCAAGCTGGTCTGCGGCTACCACGGGCTGGAGATGGGCTGCGAGGGCAAGACCATTGCCATGCCCGGCCAGCGCGTGCGCGGTTTCCCTGCCATCCGCGCCTACCCGGTGGTCGAGCGCTACGGTTTCATCTGGGTCTGGCCCGGTGACGCCAGCAAGGCCGACGAGAGCCTGATCCCGGTGCAGGAATGGCACGACAACCCCGAGTGGGCCTATGGCGGCGGGCTGTACCACATCCAGTGCGATTACCGCCTGATGATCGACAACCTGATGGACCTGACGCACGAGACCTACGTGCACTCCAACAGCATCGGCCAGAAGGAAATCGACGAGACGCCCTGCAAGACGACGGTCGAGGGCGACATGGTGATCACCAGCCGTTTCATGGAAGGCATCGAGGCGCCACCGTTCTGGAAGCTGGCCCTGCGCGGCAACCACCTGGCCGACGACGTGCCGGTGGACCGCTGGCAGATCTGCCGCTTCACGCCACCCAGCCATGTGATGATCGAGGTGGGCGTGGCCCATGCCGGCAAGGGCGGCTACGAGGCCTCGGCCGAGCACAAGGTCTACAGCGTGGTGGTGGACTTCATCACCCCCGAGACCGAGACCTCTATCCACTACTTCTGGGGCATGGCACGCAAGTTCAACCCCAAGGACAAGGCGCTGACCGCGACCATCCGCGAAGGCCAGGGCAAGATCTTCGGCGAGGACCTGGAGATGCTGGAGCGCCAGCAGAAGAACCTGCTGGCCTGGCCCGAGCGCCACCTGCTCAAGCTCAACATCGACGCCGGCGGCGTGCAGTCGCGCAAGATCATCGACCGCCTGATCGCCGAAGAGCAGGGCGGAGCGGTGCCGGCCGCCGAAACCGCTTCGGCCTGAAGGAACCGACATGAGCAACAGCGCCACCCTGGCGGTGCGTGTCGCGCGCCGCCAGCGCGAAGCCGTGGACATCGACAGCTTCGAGTTGATCGCCGCCGACGGCAGCGGCCTGCCGCCGTTCTCCGCCGGCTCGCACGTCGACGTGCACCTGCCCGGAGGGCTGCTGCGCCAGTATTCGCTGTGCAACCCGCCCGACGAATCGCACCGCTACCAGATCGCCGTGCTGCGCGATCCGCAGTCGCGCGGCGGTTCGGCCGCCGTGCACGCGCAGCTGCAAGAGGGCACGCTGCTGCAGATCAGCGAGCCGCGCAACCACTTCGCCCTGGCCCACGACGCCCGGCGCCACCTGCTGCTGGCCGGCGGCATCGGTGTCACGCCCATCCTGTGCATGGCGGAGCGCCTGCAGCACATCGGGGCCGACTACGAGATGCACTACTGCACCCGCTCGGCCGACCGAACCGCTTTCGCGGACCGCATCCGCAACGCGGCGCTGGGCGCGCGCGTGGCCTTTCACTTCGACGATGGCGCGCCGGAGCAGAAGCTGGACCTGCAGCGCCTGCTGGGCCAGCCCCAGGACGGCACCCACCTCTACGTCTGCGGCCCCAAGGGTTTCATGGACGCGGTGCTGGGCACGGCACGCGCCAGCGGCTGGATCGAATCGCAGCTGCACTACGAGTTCTTCTCGGCCAAGGTCGAGGCCTCGGAGGCCGACGCCGCCTTCGAGGTGGTGGTGGCCAGCACCGGCCGCGTGATCCCGGTGGCCAAGGCGCAGACCGTGGTGCAGGCCCTCAGCGCCGCGGGCGTGGACGTGCAAGTGGCCTGCGAGCAGGGCGTCTGCGGCACCTGCCTGACACGGGTGATCGAGGGCGTGCCCGACCACAAGGACGTCTACCTCACCGACGAGGAGCGGGCCGCGAACGACCAGTTCACCCCCTGCTGCTCGCGCTCGAAATCGGCGCGCCTGGTACTGGACCTCTGAGGGTGCTCGTCGGCTATCGGGTTTTGGTCTAGCAGCTAGAGTCACTGGCGGTCGCCCGGTCGCGGCAGAATGCGGGACATGTTGCCAGGGCGTTCACGCCCGCGCGGCATGCCGCCCGCACACCACGACAAGGAGACACCATGCCCCAACGCCGCCGAACCGTTCTTCGCCACTTGGCCCTGGCCGCCGCCCTGGGTCTGCCCGTGCTGTCCTGGGCGCAGGCCTTTCCCGCCAAGCCCTTGCGCATCGTGGTGCCCTTCGGCGCCGGCGGCGTGGCCGACCTGACCGCCCGCACCGTGGCGCAGAAGATGGCCGAGGGCCTGGGGCAGGCGGTGGTCATCGACAACAAGCCTGGCGCCGGAGGCGTGGGCGCGGGCGAGGCGGTGGCCAAGGCCGCCCCCGATGGCCACACGCTGCTGCTGATGTCCAACGGCACGGCGGTCAGCGCCGGCCTGTTCAAGTCGCTGCCCTACGACACACTCAAGGATTTCGCGCCGGTCTCCACCCTGGGCTATTTCGACATCGCCATCGTGGTGCCCGAAAGCTCGCGCTTCAAGACCCTGGCAGACCTGCTGGCCTTCGCCAAGGCCAACCCGGGCAAGCTCAACCTGGGCACCGTCAATATCGGTAGCACCCAGAACCTGGCGGCCGAGCTGTTCAAGGCCAGCGCCGGCGCGGACATGCAGGTCGTGCCCTTCAACGGCACGCCGGCCGTGCTCAACGCACTGCGTGGCAACCAGGTGGACGCGGCGGTGGAAATCCTCAGCCCCATGCTGCCGCAGATCAGCGCCAAGGCGGTGCGTGCCCTGGCCGTGATGGGCGAAAAACATCCGCCGGCCCTGCCCACCGTGCCCACGGTGCGCGAAAGTGGCATCGCCAACTTCAACGTTGCCTCGTGGAACGCCCTGGCCGCGCCCGCAGGCACCCCGCCCGAGGTGATCGCCCGCCTGAACCGCGAGGTGGTTGCGGCGTTGAACAGCGCCGACGTCAAGAAGCGCCTGCTGGACCTCAACATCGAGGCCCGCTCCAGCACGCCAGAGCAACTGGGCAGCCTGTTGTCGAGTGAAGTCAAGCGCTGGGGCGACGTGATCACCCGCGCCAACATCCCGCGCCAGTGAACGAACGGGGCGAGGCCATGAAACTGACGCGCATCGGTCTGATCGGGTATGGCGAGGTCGGCCGGATTTTCGGCGCCGGCCTTCGGCCGCAAGCCGGTGTCACGGCCGTGAGTGCCTGGGATCTTCAACTGGCCCAGCCCGCCAGCGCTGCCGGGATGGCGACCCGCGCCCGTCAGGACGGCATCGCGCCGGTGGCCGGCGTGGCCGAGCTGTGTGACGCCGCGGAGCTGGTGATCTCGGCCGTTACCGCGTCCAACACCCTGGCCGTGGCGCAGGCCGCGGCGCCCCACCTGCGGCCGGGCAGCGTGTTCCTGGACCTCAACTCCGCTTCGCCCGGCACCAAGCAGCAATGCGCGGCGCTCATCGACGGCGCCGGGGCCCACTACGTCGAGGCCGGCGTCATGACGTCGGTGCCGCCCTACGGCATCCGCGTGCCCATGCTGCTGGGCGGCGCGCGCGCGGCCGAACTGGCCGACGTGCTGCAGGCATGGGGCATGGACGCCCGGGCGGTGGCCGAACGCGTGGGCGTGGCCAGCGCCATCAAGATGTGCCGCAGCGTCATGATCAAGGGCCTGGAGGCGCTGGTCATCGAGAGCTACACCACGGCACGGGCCTACGGCGTCGAGGACCACGTGCTGCCCACGCTGGCCGAGACCTTCCCCGGCATCGACTGGCCGCAGACCGGGGCCTATTTCTACAGTCGGGTGGCCCAGCACGGCCAGCGCCGTGCCGAGGAAATGCGCGAAGCCGCCCAGACCGTGCGCGAGGCCGGTTTCGAGCCCTTCATGGCCGCCGCCATCGCCGACAAGCAGCAGTGGGTGGCCGACCAGGCGCGCGACGGCGCCCTGACCCGACTGGGCCCGGCCGTCCGCTGGCAGGACCACGCCGACCGGCTCATCGCGGCCCGCAAGGGCTGAGCTTTTCATGCTCGACATCCTGGCCATCACCGGCCCCATCTACCTGTGCATCGTGCTGGGCTACGTCAGCGTGTGGCGGGGTTGGTTCGCCCCGGCCGACCTGCGGGTCTTGGGGCGCTTCGTGGTCCAGTTCGCGCTGCCGGCCCTGCTGTTCAATGCCATTGCCTCGCGCTCGCTGGGCGAGGTGCTCAACCCCAGCTACCTGGTGGCCTACGCCCTGGGTTCGGTGAGCCTGCTGTTGGGTGCGCTGTGGTTCGCCCGCCGGGTGGGTGGACACAGCCGCAGCGCCAGCGCCACGGTGGCCATGGGCATGTGCTGCAGCAATTCCGGCTACGTCGGCTACCCGGTGCTGATGCTGACCATGGGGCCCATCGCCGGCGTGGTGCTGGCGCTCAACATGCTGGTCGAGAACCTGTTCAAGATCCCGCTGCTGCTGGCCGTCGGCGACAGCGAAGGGCAGGCCCACGCCAACCTGTGGCACACGCTGCGCCAGACCGCCAAGGGCTTGGCCACCAACCCGATGATCGCGTGTATCGTGCTCGGTCTGCTGTTCACCCTGCTGGGCTGGCAGCTGCCGGGGCCGGTGGCGCGCACCGTCAACCTCTTCGCCAGCGCCAGCACGGCGCTGTCGCTGTTTGTCATCGGTGGCACGCTGGTGGGCCTGCAGGTCCGGGGCCTGCGCCGCCAGGTGGCGCAGATCGTCTTCGGCAAACTGGTGCTGCACCCGTTGCTGGTGCTGGCCGCCGTGGCCGGCTTGCCCTGGATGGGCCTGCCGCCGCTGAGCGCCGAACTGCGCACCGGCGCGCTGCTGATGGCGGCCATGCCCATGATGGGCATCTACACCATCCTGGCACAGCGCCACGGCCACCAGGCCATCGCGGCGGCATCCCTGCTGGTGGCCACGGTGGTGTCCTTCTTCACCCTCAGCGGCCTGCTCTGGGTGCTCAAGGCTTTCCCCACCTGAGCGGGCGGCGGTCCTGCGCCACAATGGGCGCATGACAACAGCAGACATTTCGGATGTGTCTTCCGCCGACGCGGTGGACGTGGTCGTGATCGGGGCGGGCGTGGTCGGCCTGGCGGTGGCGCGCGCGCTGGCGCAGGCCGGGCGCGAGGTGATGGTGCTGGAGCGCGAGCCCGCCATCGGCACCGGGGTCAGCTCGCGCAACAGCGAGGTCATCCACGCCGGGCTCTACTACACGCCCGGATCGCTCAAGGCCCGACTGTGTGTGCGCGGCAAGGAACTGCTCTACGCATTCTGCGCCAGCCATGGTGTCCAGCACCGCCGCTGCGGCAAGCTGGTGGTGGCCACCGACGAGGCGCAGCTGGCCGGTCTGAAGCAGATCGAGGCCCGGGCCCTGGCCAACGGGGTGCCGGTGTCGTGGCTCGACGGCGCCGAGGTTCGGGCGCTGGAGCCTGCGCTGCATGCGCAGGCCGCCCTGTTGTCGCCCAGCACCGGCATCGTGGACAGCCACGGCCTGATGCTGGCCCTGCAGGGCGACCTGGAGGCGGCCGGCGGCGCGGTTGCCTTGGCCTCCGGCGTGGCGCGGGGCGTGGTGCGTGACCAGGGCTTCCTGCTGGAGGTGCGCAGCGGTGGCGAATCCACGTGGTTGCGGGCGCGCACCGTCGTCAACGCCGCCGGCCTGCACGCGTGCGCGGTGGCCCGTGGCCTGGATGGCCTGGCCCCGCGCCATGTGCCCACCGAACGCTACGCCAAAGGCAGTTATTTCTCGCTCGCCGGCAAGGCCCCGTTCTCCCACCTGGTCTACCCGGCGCCGCAGGATGCGTGGCTGGGCGTGCACCTCACGCTGGACCTGGGCGGGCAGGCCAAGTTCGGCCCCGACCTCGAATGGCTGCCGGCGGCACAGGACCCGCTGGCCATCGATTTCACGGTGGATGCCCACCGCGCCGACGGCTTCTACGCCGAGGTGCGGCGCTACTGGCCGGCGCTGGCCGATGGTGCGCTCCAGCCCAGCTACAGCGGCGTGCGTCCCAAGATCCACGGACCCGGCGAAGCCGCACCCGATTTCCGCATCGACGGCCCCCAGGTGCATGGCGTGCCCGGCCTGGTCAACCTGTTCGGCATCGAATCGCCGGGCCTGACCAGCGCGCTGGCCATCGGCGAACATGTGGCCCACTTGCTGGAGCTGGAATGAGCGACCGCGCCGCCTTGATGCGCCACCCCGTTCAAGGTGCCAACATCCAAGGAGAAACCCCATGAGAGCCGCCTGGTACACACACAACGGTGAGGCACGCGAGGTGCTCGAGGTGGGCGATCTGCCCGATCCCGTGCCCGGCCCGGGCGAGGTGCGGGTGCGCCTCGCGACCTCGGGCGTGAATCCGTCGGATGTCAAGTCGCGCCGTGGGCGGCCGCTGGCTTGGGAGCGTGTGGTGCCCCACAGCGATGGCGCTGGCGTCATCGACGCGGTGGGCGCTGGCGTGCCGGCCCAGCGGGTGGGCGAGCGGGTGTGGGTCTGGAACGGCCAGTGGCAGCGCCCCATGGGCACGGCGGCCGAACGCATCGTGCTGCCGCAGGCCCAGGCCGTGGCGCTGCCCGAGGGCGTGGACTTCGAGGCCGGCGCCTGCCTGGGCATCCCCGCGCTGACCGCCGTGCAGGCGCTGCGCCTGGCGGGCGACGTGCGAGGGCGCCGCGTGCTGGTGACGGGCGCGGGCAACGCCGTCGGGCACTGCGTGACCCAGCTGGCGGTGGCGCGCGGCGCGCAGGTGATTGCCACCGCGGGCAGCGCACAACGGCAGGCCCACGCACGCGCCGCCGGTGCGCAGGAAGTGATCGACTACAAGCACGACGACGTGGCCGCGCGCGTGAAGGATCTCACGGCCGGCCAGGGCGCCGACGTGCTGATCGACATGGATTTTTCCGGCACGGCGGCGCTCCTGCCACACGGCGTGCTGCGCCCGCATGGGCAGCTGGTGTGCTACGGCTCCAACGACGCGGGCGACGTGCCGGTGAGCTTTCGCGCGCTGCTGTGGGGTTCGCTCAGGCTGAGCTTTTTCCTGGTCTACGACCTGCTGCCCGAGGACCGCGTGGCCTGCCTGGCGGAGCTGGACGCGCTGCTGCGCGCGGGCCGCCTGCGTCAGCACATCGGCCAGCGTTTCACGCTCGACCAGATCGCCGCCGCCCACGAGGCCGTGGAGGCGGGCGTCCCGGGCAATGTGGTCCTGACGCTCTGACCCGCCGGCTCAGCGGCCCGTCTGGCGAGCTGCCTTGAGGGCCTTGGCGGCTTCCTGCACCAGACCCGGCCCCTGGTAGATCAGGCCGGTGTAGATCTGCACGACGTCGGCGCCAGCCTCGATCTTCGCGACCGCATCGGCACCGCTCATGATGCCGCCCACGCCGATGATGGGGTAGCCCTTGCCCAGCTGGGCGCGAAGCTGGCGGATGACGGCGTTGCTGGCCTCAAACACCGGCGCGCCCGACAGGCCGCCGGCTTCGTCGCAGTGGGGAAGGCCCTTGACGGACGCGCGCGACAGCGTGGTGTTGGTGGCGACCACGCCGTCCATGCCATGGCGCAGCAACGTGGCGGCGATCACGTCGATCTGGGCGGCGTCGAGGTCGGGCGCGATCTTCACGAACACCGGCACGCGGCGGCGGTATTGCTGGGCCAGACGCTCGCGCCGCACGGCCACGGCCGACAGCAGCCCATCCAGCGCCTCGTCACTTTGCAGCGCGCGCAGGTTCTTGGTGTTGGGGCTGGAGATGTTGACGGTCACGTAGTCGGCGTGAGGGTAGACGCCGTCCAGGCAGGTCAGGTAGTCGTCGGTGGCCTGCTCGATGGGGGTGGCGGCGTTCTTGCCGATGTTCAGACCCAGCAGCCCGCCGTTCTGCCGGAAGCGGGCCTGCTGCACGTTGGTGATGAAGCTGTCCAGGCCTTCGTTGTTGAAGCCCAGGCGGTTGATCAGGGCCTTGGCCTGCGGCAGGCGGAACATGCGTGGCTTGGGATTGCCCGGCTGGCCCAGCGGGGTGACGGTGCCGACCTCGACGAAGCCGAAACCCATGGCGCCCAGCGCGTCGATCACGCGGGCGTTCTTGTCGAGCCCGGCGGCCATGCCGACGCGGTTGGGGAAGTTGAGGCCGGCCAGGGTGACCGGGTCGCTGACGCGGCTGCTGCCGAACAGGCAGGTCAGCGGTGTGCGCTGGGTACGTGCCAGCGATTCCATGGTCAGCTCGTGGGCGGCTTCGGGGTCGAGGCCAAACAGAAAGGGACGGGCCAGGCCGTAGGGGATGAGGGACATTGGATAATCTGAAGAGAAACTCCTGCGATTCTCTCAAATGACCCAAGACGAACTCAAAACCCTGGTCGGGCAGGCCGCGCTGCAGCATGTGGTGGCCGGCGAAATCATTGGCGTGGGCACCGGCTCCACCGTCAACAAGTTCATCGACGCCCTGGCGACGATGAAGGACCAGATCCGCGGCGCGGTGTCCAGCTCGGAGGCCTCCACCGCGCGCCTGCTGGCGCTGGGCATCCCGGTGTTCGACGCCAACGCGGTGGGCGAGCTGGCGGTCTATGTGGACGGCGCCGATGAAATCGACGGCCGTGGCCACATGATCAAGGGCGGTGGCGCGGCGCTCACACGCGAGAAGATCGTGGCGGCGCAATCGCGCCGCTTCGTGTGCATCGCCGACGAGTCGAAGCGGGTCGAGGCCCTGGGTGCGTTCCCACTGCCGGTGGAGGTGATCCCCATGGCCAGCGCGCGCATCACGCGCCAGTTTGCCGTGCTGGGCGGCACGGCCACGCTGCGCCTGAAGGACGGGCAGCCGCTGGTGACCGACAACGGACAGCACATCCTGGACGTGCGCGGGCTGCGCATCACCGAGCCGCTGGCCTTCGAGTCCGAGGTCAACCAGTGGCCGGGCGTGGTGACGGTGGGCGTGTTCGCGCACCAGAAGGCGCATGTGTGCCTGCTGGGCACGGCCACCGGCGTGGTGACGCTGAACTACTGAGGGTGGCCCGTCAGAAGCGGATGCCGGCCGGGTTGGCGGGCGGCGTGGCCGCAGGCGCCACGGGCCGCGACGGAGGCTGCGGCAGGTCCAGGGCGGGCGCCGCCGGCTCGCTGCCCGTCGCGCCGCCGTTCTGCGGCGCCGCCAGGGGCGTGGCCGGCGGGTTGCGGTGGTTGCGCGGCAGTTGCGACTGGCCCGGGTAACCGGCCGCGTCGAGGTACTGGGTGATCTCGCTGTCCCGGAAGCCACTCACGCGCTGGCGGCCAATGGTCATGAGCGGTAGCACGTTCTCGGCCCCCAGGCGGGCAAAGGCCTGGGCGTCTTCAGGCGTGGCCACGGTTTTTTCGACAAAGGGCACGCCGCGCTTGAGCAGCAGTTCGCGCGCGCTGACACAGGAGGCGCAGGCGTCGCGTGTGTACAGCGTGACCGGGTAGCGCAACACCACTGGCCGCAAGGTGTAGGGCAGGGCCGCGGTGTCCAGGGCGCTAGAGGCCGTGGCGCCAGTGGCGGGCGCGGCGGCCTGGGGCGCCGGCACGCTGCCGCCCACGCGGTCGGAGTAGGTTACCCGGCCGTCTGGGCCCACGGTGCGCTGCACACCCTGGGCCTGCGCGGCGCCGGCCAGCACCAGCAGGGCGGTCAGTCCGATGGGGTGAAGGCGGGCGGCGAACACGGGCATCTCCGTTGCAGAACGGGCGGGGCCTCAGGCCGCGACGGCCATGCCCTGATGGCGCAGCAGCGCGTCCAGCTGCGGTTCGCGACCCCGGAAAGCCTTGAAGGATTCCATGGCCGGGCGGCTGCCGCCGGCCTCCAGGATGGCTTCGCGGTAGCGCCGGCCCATGGCCGGGTCCAGCGGGTTGCCGGCTTCCTCGAAGGCGGCATAGGCGTCGGCGCTCAGCACCTCGGCCCACTTGTAGCTGTAGTAGCCGGCCGCGTAGCCGCCGGCGAAGATGTGGCTGAAAGTGTGGGGCGTGCGGCTGTAGGCCGGCGGCTGCAGCACGGCCACTTCCTCGCGCACCTGGCGCAGCAGGGCCAGCACGTCTCCGCCCGGGGCCTGACCCTGGTGCAGCAGCATGTCGAACAGCGAGAACTCGATCTGGCGCAGCGTCTGCAGGCCGCTCTGGAAGTTCTTGGCCGCCAGCATCTTGTCGTAGAGCGCGCGCGGCAGCGGCTCGCCGGCGTCCACGTGTGCGGTCATGTGGCGCAGCACGTCCCATTCCCAGCAGAAGTTTTCCATGAACTGGCTGGGCAGCTCGACCGCATCCCACTCGACGCCGCTGATGCCCGACACGTCGCGTTCGTTCACCTGGGTCAGCAGGTGGTGCAGTCCGTGGCCGAACTCGTGGAACAGGGTGATGACGTCGTCGTGGGTCAGCAGCGGAGGCTGGCCGTTCACGCCTTCGGCGAAGTTGCACACCAGGTGGGCCACCGGGGTCTGCAGGGCGCCGGTGTCGGGCCGCAGCCAGCGGGCGCGCACGTCGTCCATCCAGGCGCCACCGCGTTTGCCGGTGCGGGCGCCGGGGTCGAGGTAGAACTGGCCCAACAGCTGACCGGCGCGCTCGATGCGGAAGAACTCGACCTTGGGGTGCCAGACCGGCGCACGGTCGGCGCGGATGGCGACGTCGAACAGGGTTTCGACGATCTTGAACAGGCCGGCCAGCACCTTGGGCGCGGTGAAGTAGGGCTTGACCTCCTGCTCGCTGAAGGCGTAGCGCGCTTCCTTGAGTTTCTCGCCGACGTAGGGCCAGTCCCAGGCCTGCGGGTCGCTCAAGCCCAGCTCGCTGGTGGCGAAGGCGCGCATGTCGGCCAAGTCTTGCTCGGCGAAGGGGCGGGCCTGGCGGGCCAGGTCGCGCAGGAAGGTGATGACCTGCTCGGGCGAGTCGGCCATCTTGGGCACCAGCGACAGGGTGGCGAAGTCGGTGATGCCGAGCAGCTGCGCCTCTTCGTGGCGCAGGGCCAGCAGCGCCTGCATCAGCGGCGTGTTGTCGAACTTGACGGCCTCGCCCTCGGCCTGGTCGCTGGCGCGGGTGACGTAGGCGCGGTAGAGGCGCTCGCGCAGCGCGCTGCTGCGGGCAAACTGCATCACCGGCAGGTAGCAGGGCAGCTTGAGCGTGAGCTTGTGGCCGGCCTGGCCTTCGGCCTCGGCGGCGGCGCGGGTGGCGGCTTTCACGTCCTCGGGCACGCCGTCCAGTTCGTCGGGCTCGGCGAAGTAGGCGAAGGCGTCGGTGGCATCGAGCGCGTTTTCGCTGAATTTCTGACCCAGCTCGGCCTGGCGCTCCTGGATGTCGGCAAACCGCTGTTTGGCCTCGCCCTGCAGCTCGGCACCGCCCAGCACAAAGGCCCGCATCGCGTTCTTGTGGGCCTGGCGCTGCTCGGAGGTGAGCTGGGCCGGGTCCATCTGCTTGTATTTGGCGTAGAGCCGCTCGTCGGCACCCAGGCGGGTCCAGAACTCGGTGACGGCGGGCAGGGCGGCGTTGTAGGCGGTCCGCAGCTCGGGTGTGTCGGCCACGCTGTTGAGGTGGCTCACGGCGCCCCAGGCCCGTCCCAGGCGCTCGGTGGCCACGTCCAGCACCCGCGAGATGGCCGTCCACTGGGCGGGAAAGTCGGCGGCGGTGACTGTTTCCAGCGCGGTGTTGGCCTCGGCCAGCAAGGACTCGATGGCCGGTGCCACCTGTTCGGGGCGGATGGCGTCAAACAGCGGCAGGTCGGCGAAATCGAGCAGGGGATTGGAAGACGTGGTCATGCGCGGAGCTTGTGGGGCGAAAAGCGGGATTTCAAGCCCGGCCGGACCGGGCCCGGCTTCAGGGTTGCGATTTTTTCAGGCTTTTCTGTTTCGGCTGGATGCGCTTGATGTTGCCGCCGGCGGTCAGGCGCTCATTGCCCAGCACGCGCACGGTCTTGACCTCGGGTCGCTGACCGCCCTTCTTGCTGTATTTCAGCACCTTGACGTCGCGCGGCGCGCGCATGCGGTCTTCGTCGAAGACCTTTTCCTTCTCGGGCAGCGGGCGCCACAGCACCAGCAGCTTGCCGATGTGCTGGATGGGCGCGGCGTCGAGCGCGTCCGCCAGGGTCGCGAACATCTGTTCACGGGCGGCGCGGTCGTCGTTGAAGACCCGTACCTTGATCAGGCCGTGCGCCTTGAGGGCGGCGTCCACTTCTTTCTGGACGGCGGCGGTGAGGCCGTCGCCGCCGATCAGCACCACGGGATCGAGGTGGTGGGCGTCGGCACGGTGAACTTTGCGCTGGGCGGGGGTGAGTTGAATCTGAGGCATGGGACAATTATCCCCGTGAAAGTCAAAACAAACAGCAAGAAGGTCAACAAGGCTTGGCTCAACGACCACGTCAACGATCCTTACGTCAAATTGGCGAAAAAGGACGGCTACCGTGCGCGGGCGGCCTATAAGCTCAAGGAGATCGATGAAACGCTGCACCTGATCCGCCCGGGCGACACCGTGGTCGACCTCGGTTCCGCCCCCGGCGCCTGGAGCCAGTACCTGCGGCGCAAACTCTCGCCCCAGGGCGCGGCGGTGGGCGAACTCAACGGCCGCATCGTCGCGCTGGATCTCCTGCCCATGGAGGCCATCGAGGGCGTGCACTTCATCCAGGGCGATTTCCGTGAGGACGCGCTGCTGGCCCAGCTGAACGACTTGCTGGGTGAAAAGCCGGTGGATGTGGTGGTGTCCGACATGGCGCCCAACCTGTCCGGCATCGCCCAGACGGACGGCGCGCGCATCGCCCACCTGATCGAACTGGCGGTGGATTTCGCCCGCGGCCACCTCAAGCCCGACGGCGCGCTGGTGGTCAAACTCTTCCACGGACCGGGCTACGACGAGCTGGTCAAGCTGTTCAGGGACAGCTTCAAGGTCGTCAAACCGGTCAAGCCCAAGGCCAGCCGCGACAAGTCGTCCGAGACCTTTCTGGTCGGCATGGGTCTGAAATAAGCGCCCTGGCTGTCCCCGTGATCGCCAAGGACAAGACGGGTATTTCGCTTTCGCCCACTTGAAAAGCCTAAAATGGGCCCATCTGTCAAGTGTCTTGGCACGTTTTTCGCCTCAGGAGCCTTTCTTGAACAACCCCTGGTTCTCCAAAATCGCCGTGTGGATGGTCATCGCCATGGTGCTCTTCACGGTCTTCAAGCAGTTCGACGGCCGGGCCGCGGCTGGTGCGGGCTACATGGGGTACTCCGAGTTTCTCGATGAAGTGAAGGCCCAGCGCATCAAGAGCGCCACCATCCAGGAAGGCCAGGGCGGCACCGAAATCGTCGCCGTCACCACCGACGACCGCCGCGTGCGCACCACCGCGACCTATCTCGATCGTGGCCTGGTGGGCGACCTGATCGCCAACGACGTCAAGTTCGACGTGCGCCCCCGCGAAGAGGGCTCGCTGCTCATGACCCTGCTGGTCAGCTGGGGCCCCATGTTGTTGCTGATCGGCGTCTGGGTGTATTTCATGCGCCAGATGCAGGGTGGCGGCAAGGGCGGCGCCTTCAGCTTCGGCAAGAGCAAGGCCCGCATGCTCGACGAGAACACCAACACCGTCACCTTTGCCGACGTTGCCGGCTGCGACGAAGCCAAGGAAGAGGTCAAGGAAGTCGTGGACTTCCTGAAGGACCCGCAGAAATTCCAGAAACTGGGCGGGCGCATCCCGCGTGGCCTGCTGCTGGTCGGCCCCCCAGGCACCGGCAAGACCCTGCTGGCCAAGTCCATCGCGGGCGAGGCCAAGGTGCCGTTCTTCAGCATCTCGGGTTCGGACTTCGTGGAAATGTTCGTCGGCGTGGGCGCGGCCCGCGTGCGTGACATGTTCGAGAACGCCAAGAAGAACGCGCCCTGCATCATCTTCATCGACGAAATCGACGCCGTCGGCCGCCAGCGTGGCGCCGGCTTGGGCGGTGGCAACGACGAACGCGAGCAGACCCTCAACCAGATGCTGGTCGAGATGGACGGCTTCGAGACCAACCTCGGCGTGATCGTGGTCGCCGCCACCAACCGCCCCGACATCTTGGACGCCGCGCTGCTGCGCCCGGGCCGCTTCGACCGCCAGGTCTACGTGACGCTGCCCGACATCCGTGGCCGCGAGCAGATCCTCAACGTGCACATGCGCAAGGTGCCGCTGGGCACCGACGTCAACGCCTCGGTGATCGCCCGTGGCACGCCCGGCATGAGCGGTGCCGACCTGGCCAACCTGTGCAACGAGGCCGCCCTGATGGCCGCCCGCCGCAACGGCCGCACGGTGGAGATGCAGGATTTCGAGAAGGCCAAGGACAAGATCCTCATGGGCCCCGAGCGCAAGAGCATGGTCATGCCCGAGGAAGAGCGCCGCAACACCGCCTACCACGAGTCCGGCCACGCCCTGATCGGCAAGCTGCTGCCCAAGTGCGATCCGGTGCACAAGGTCACCATCATTCCGCGTGGCCGCGCCCTGGGCGTGACCATGAGCCTGCCGGCGCAGGACCGCTACAGCTACGACCGCGAGTACATGCTCAACCAGATCAGCATGCTGTTCGGCGGCCGCATCGCCGAAGAGGTGTTCATGCACCAGATGACCACCGGAGCCAGCAACGACTTCGAGCGCGCCACCCACATCGCCCGCGACATGGTCATGCGCTACGGCATGACCGACGCCCTGGGGCCCATGGTCTACGCCGAGAACGAAGGCGAGGTCTTCCTGGGCCGCTCGGTCACCAAGACCACCAACATCAGCGAGCAGACCATGCAGAAGGTCGACGCCGAGGTGCGCCGCATCATCGACGAACAGTACAAGCTGGCACGCGACCTGATCGAGGAGAACAGCGACAAGATGCACGCCATGGCCAAGGCACTGCTCGAATGGGAAACCATCGACACCGAGCAGCTGGACGACATCATGGCCGGCAAGCCGCCGCGTCCGCCCAAGGACTTCGTGCCGCGCAACCCCAGCGTGGGTGGTGGTGGCAGTGGTGGTCCGGGCGCGGTCACGACCGATCCGGCACCCAACGCGGCTTGAGGCTGCTTCCACACCAAACGGGGCTCATGGGCCCCGTTTTTCATTCATGATCTGGCAAACCTCCCGCTTCCGCCTCGACCTGACCCAAGCGCAGGTGATGGGCATCGTCAACGTCACGCCCGACTCCTTTTCTGATGGCGGATCGCACAGCGATACCCGCTCGGCCCTCCAGCACTGCGAGCAGTTGCTCAAGGACGGCGCCCACCTCCTCGACATCGGTGGTGAGTCGACCCGGCCCGGTGCGCCGCCCGTGTCGCTGGACCAGGAACTGGCCCGCGTGCTGCCCGTGGTCCGGGGGGCCGTGGCGCTGGGCGTGCCGGTGTCGGTGGACACCTACAAGCCCGAGGTCATGCGCGCGGTGCTGGACGCTGGTGCCGACATCATCAACGACGTCTGGGCACTGCGCCGGGGCGACGGCGCGGCCGTGGTGGCAGGGCACCCCAGCTGTGGCGTCTGTCTCATGCACATGCACCTGGAGCCGCAAACCATGCAGGTGGCGCCCATGGTGGGCGACGTGCTCGCCCAGGTGCGCGCCTTCCTGCGCGAACGCGCCGACGCGTTGTCGGCCGCCGGCGTGGCGCGCGAGCGCATCGCGCTGGACGTGGGCATCGGCTTTGGCAAGACGGTGGAACAGAACTTCGCCTTGCTGGCCGCCCAGGCCGAACTGCTGGACGAAGCCATGCCCTGGCTGGTGGGCTGGTCGCGCAAGTCCTCGCTGGGTGCCGTCACCGGGCGCGGTGTGCCGGCCGAGCGGGTGGCCGCCAGCGTGGCCGCCGCCCTGCTGGCGGTGGAGCGGGGCGCCCACATCGTGCGGGTGCACGACGTGCGCGAAACGGTGGACGCCCTGCGGGTATGGCAGGCCATGGCGGGCCGATAATCCCAGGTTGAGGAAACCAGAACATCAAAACCATGACACGCAAGTACTTTGGCACCGACGGCATTCGAGGCACCGTCGGCCAGGCGCCCATCACCCCCGACTTCGTTCTCAAGCTGGCCCACGCCGTGGGCCGTGTGCTCAAGCGCACCGAGGCGCACTCGGTGGTGCTGATCGGCAAGGACACCCGCATTTCCGGCTACATGCTGGAATCGGCCCTGGAGTCCGGCTTCAATTCCGCCGGCGTCGACGTGCTGCTGCTGGGCCCCGTGCCCACGCCGGCCGTGGCCTACCTCACGCGGGCCCAGCGCGCGAGCCTGGGTGTGGTCATCAGCGCCAGCCACAACCCGTTTGCCGACAACGGCATCAAGTTCTTCAGCGCCCAAGGTGCCAAGCTGCCCGACGAATGGGAGCTGGCGGTGGAGGCCGCGCTGGACGAGCCGCCCGTGTGGGCCGATTCGGCCGCCCTGGGCAAGGCGCGCCGCCTGGACGACGCGGCCGGTCGCTACATCGAGTTCTGCAAGAGCACCTTCGACAAGGAGCTCAGCCTCAAGGGTCTCAAGTTGGTGGTGGATGCCGCCCACGGCGCGGCCTACCAGATCGCCCCCAAGGTGTTCCACGAGCTGGGTGCCGAGGTCATCGCCATCGGCTGCGCGCCCGATGGCCTCAACATCAACCAGGGCGTGGGCGCCACCCACCCGCAGGCCCTGGTGGACACGGTCAGGGCCCGGGGCGCCGATCTGGGCATCGCGCTCGATGGCGACGCCGACCGCCTGCAGATCGTGGATGCGCAAGGCCGCCTGTTCAACGGCGACGAACTGCTCTACCTGCTGGCCGACGACCGCCTGGGGCGCGACGAACACGTGCCCGGCGTGGTGGGCACGCTCATGACCAACATGGCGGTGGAACTTGCGCTCAAGGCCAAGGGTGTGCCCCTGGTGCGCACCAAGGTGGGCGACCGCTACGTGCTCGAAGAGCTGGTGGCGCGGCGCTGGCTGCTGGGCGGCGAGGGCTCGGGCCACCTGCTGGTGCTGGACCAGCACACCACCGGCGACGGCCTGGTGTCGGCGCTGCAGGTGCTGCAGGCCTGTGTGCGCAGCGGCCGCGGGGTGGCCGAGCTGCTGGCCGGCCTGACGCTGTTCCCGCAGACCCTGCTCAACGTGCGCATCGCGCCCGGCCTGGACTGGAAAAACAACCCGGCCTTGCAACAGGCCACGCGGGCTGTGGAAGCTGAACTTGGCGACCACGGCCGCGTGCTGATCCGCGCCAGCGGCACCGAGCCGCTGCTGCGCGTGATGGTGGAAGCGCGCGATGCCGCCCAGGCCCAGGCCTGCGCTCAGCGCCTGGTCGACGCGGTGTCGGCGTGAGCCAGTACATCACCGTCCGGCGCGCCGACTACGCCAGCGCCGCCGATGCCGCCGCGCTGGTGCGGCTGCTCGACGCCTACGCCAGCGATCCGGCCGGTGGCGGGGAGCCGCTGAGCGATTTCGCCAAGCTGAACCTGGTGCCCTCGCTGGCCGCGCGACCCACGGCCTTCAGCATCCTGGCGTTTGACGGCGCGTTGCCGGTGGGCCTGGTCAACTGCATAGAGGGTTTTTCGACCTTCGCCTGCCAGCCGCTGGTCAACGTACACGACGTGGCGGTCCTGGCCAGCCACCGGGGCCGGCGCATCGCCGAACAGATGCTGGCCCTGGCCGAGCAGATCGCCCGCGAGCGTGGTGCTTGCAAGCTGACGCTGGAGGTCTTGTCGGGCAACCTGGGCGCGCGCAAGCTCTACGAGCGCATCGGCTTCGCTGGCTACCAGCTCGACCCCGCCATGGGCCAGGCGCAGTTCATGCAGAAGTGGCTGGGCTGAAACGCCCCAGCCCACGGTGCAGCCCGACACCCAGTGCCGCGCCCAGGCCCTGGGCCAGCACGAAACCCGGCGCGCTGGCGGGCGCGATGCCGGCAAAGCTGTCGCTGAACATGCGCCCCAGCACCGCCGCCGGGTTGGCGAACGAGGTGCTGGCCGTGAACCAGTAGGCGGCACCGATGTAACTGGCCACGAGCGCGGCGGCCCGCGTGGACGGCGCACGCAGCACCACCAGGATCAGTCCCGCCGTGGCCACCGTTTCGGCCAGCCACTGGCCGGGTCCGCCGCCCGCCGCTTCGTTGTGCCAGCCACCGCGCAGCTTGCCGCTCCATTGCAGCAGCTCCATGCCGAACATGGCGTGGGCCAGCCAGGCGCCGGCGACCGCGCCCAGCAGCTGCACCGCCACATACCCCGGCAGCACGCGCCAGGGCAATTGGCCCCTGGCCGCCAGCACGGTGCTCACCGCGGGGTTGAAATGGGCGCCGCTGACCGGCCCCAGCAGTTCGATCAGCACATACAGCGCGAATACCGTGGCCAGCGTGTTGGCCAGCAAGGCCAGGGCCAGGTTGCCGCCCGCGAGCCGCTCGGCCATGATGCCCGATCCGATCACGGCGCAGAGCAGGGCGCAGGTGCCCAGGCCCTCGGCAAACAGGCGGTGGCCTGTGGTCAACGGGGTGTGGCTCATGGCTGGTTGGCGAGTTCGCGCGCCCGTGCCTCCAGCACCATGCGATCGACCCGGCTGCTGGGCAGGTTCAGGAACAACTCGATGCGCCGGCCGACTTCGTGCAGCGTGTGGCGAAAGGCGGCCAGGCGGACGGCCTCGCTGCCTTCCACCGCCGATGGGTCGGCATAGCCCCAGTGGGCGGTGGCGGGGTGGCCGGGCCAGAAGGGGCAGGCCTCGCCAGCGGCGTTGTCGCACACCGTGATGATGAGGTCCATGGGCGGCGCGTCGGGGCCGGCGAAGTGGTCCCAGCTCTTGCTGTGCAGGCCGTCTGTGGCGACGCCGGCGGCCTGCAGGACCTGTATAGCCATGGGGTGGGGCTGTTGCCCGGGGCGTGGGCTGCTGCCGGCCGAATGGGCACGGAAACGCGCGCCGCCCAGGTGGTTGAGCATGGCCTCGGCCAGGATGCTGCGGGCCGAGTTGTGGGTGCAGAGGAACAGCACGTTCAGGGGACGGGGTTCGGTCATGGTCAAGGGGTGAGGCAGGGTTCAGGGAGGGTGTCGGGCAAGGCGGGCAGGACGATGACGGGCGAGAAGCCACCGCTGTTGGTGCGCATGTTGGTGGCCTGACCGGCGTACAGGCGGGCGGCCAGCAGCTGGATGTGGCCCTGGTAGGTGTAGGCGCGGATATCGAGCTTGAGGCGCTTGAGTTCGTCGCCCACCAGGACCAGCCGTTCGCTGGGCGGCACCAGGGCCTGGGCGACAAAGCCGCCGTCGGCCAGGATGTGCTGCCAGACGCCGCGTGTCAGCTTGTCGCCGCGGTAGGCGGCCTTGGCGCCATAGCCCCGCGCGGGTTTGAAGAACAGGCCGCGGCGCTGCGCCCACAGCGCATCGGCCCGGTCTGGCGTGACGGCCTGGGTGTTGGGTACCACCCGATGCAGCCGCTGGCGGTCGGTCGCCGACAGCCCCCAGCGTGCGAGCAGCGCGTCATTGCTCAGGGTGATGAGGTTGCGCTTGTCCGCGAACAAGGCGTGAGCGCGCGGGTGGGGTGTGAGCACCACGGCCTTGCCCAGGTAGGCCTGCCGCAAGGCTGCGTGCCGGGCTTCGGACAGGTCGAAATCGGTCAGCCGGTTGTAGACCATGTCCACGGGGGTGCCGGCGGGCAGGGCGGGGTGCCACAGGGCGCCGTCGCGCCACACCAGTGTGCTGGCATCGGCCACCTCGGCCCGCAGCCCGTGGGCTCTGAACAGCTCGCGTGCCAGCGCGAACTCGGGGGCGAGGAACTGCGCTTCGGGCTGGTCGTCGACGATCAGAACGCTGCGCAGCGGCGCCCCGCCACGCTGCAGTTGCCATTCGTTGCGGAACATGTCCATGAAGGTTTCGTCGCTGGCGCGGGCATCCGGGCCTGAGGCGAACTTCGCGTCCATGGTGGCGCAGCAGGCACGGTGGGCCCGTGCCAGCGCGGCGTTGAGCAGGGCACCGCCCGCGTTGGTGTTGATCTCGATGAGGCGGGGGCCATCGGCGTCGATGTGGAAGTCGCAGCCCATGAACACGCCGGTCGGGCCGAAGGCCTGTTGTGCGATCGCGGGCGATTGCGCCAGCGTGTGGTCCTGGTAGGCGGGCAGGGCGATGGCACGCTCAATGCTGGCCACCGCCTGCCCGATGGCGGCGCAGGTCCGTTGGTCCAGAAACACGGCGGTGCTGGCAAACAGGTGCGGGTGGCTGGTGGCCAACTGCGCCGTCAACCCGGCCAGGGCCGGGCTGTGCTCCAGCTGTTCGCGCAGCCGTCCAGGCTCCAGCGTCTGGCAGGCGCAGGCGAGGTTGAGGCTGTCGGCCAGGTTCATCGCGCGCAGCCGCTGGTGGCCGTGGTGCCGCAGTCCTCGCCCTGGCAGCAGTGTTCGCTGAGATAGGCCAGCAACTGATTCATCTGATTGAAACGGGCCTGGTAGATGATGAAGCGACCTTGTGCCGTGCCGGCCACCAGGCCTGCGTGGCTCAGTTCCTTGAGGTGGAAACTCAGCGCGCTGGGGGCGATGTCGAGCTGTTGGGCCAGCACACCGGCCGACAGGCCGGCCGGGCCCGCCACCACCAGCGCGCGAAAGGCGCGCAGGCGCTGGGGCTGGGCGAGCGCGGCCAGGGCGATGACGGTCTGCTGTTCGGACATTTTCATATTTCAATGATAGTTGAAATAATGTCGAGGTGGCAAGTGCTGTGGGCACGGCAGTTGCGGTTGTCACGCGAATTTCATGCTTGTGACATGTGTGGGTCACGCGGGCTTTCAAGAATGGGTGCATCCCACAGAAACCCAGTCACATCACCACGGAGCCCGCCATGAAAGAGCTGCCCACCCCCACCATGGACCTGTCGCCCCTGCAACTGCCACGGGGGTTGCTTCATCCGGCGCAAGCACTCGCTCCCGGCGCCCAGCCCGTCCGCGCCGCTGCCGGCATCCAGGTCTCGTGGGCCCGCCATCTGGACGAGGTTCGTGAAGCGCAGCGCCTGAGGCACAGCGTTTTTGCAGATGAAATGGGTGCCCGCCTGCCGCGCACGCTGCCGGGGCACGACGTCGACCTGTTCGACGACTACTGCGAACACCTGCTGGTGCGCGAAACCACCCGTGGTCAGGTGGTGGGCACCTACCGTGTGCTCACGCCGGCCCAGGCCCGGCGCGTGGGCAGCACGTACAGCGACACCGAATTCGACCTCACGCGCCTGCGCAGCCTGCGCGAACGCATGGTGGAGCTGGGTCGCAGCTGCGTGCACCGCGACCACCGCCACGGCGGCGTCATCATGGCCTTGTGGGGCGCGCTGGCCGAGTTCATGGTGCGCAACCGGCTGGACACCATGATCGGCTGCGCCAGCATCCCCATGCAGCACGAAGGCCCCCACGGTATCGTGGGCGGTGGCCATGCGGCGGCCAGCATCTGGCGCCAGGTGCGCGCCACCCACCTGGCGTCCATTGAATACCACGTGCGCCCGAGGTTGCCGCTGCCGGTGGAGCAGCTCGACGACAGCCTCGATGTGGAGCCGCCGGCGCTGATCAAGGGCTACCTGCGCCTGGGCGCCAAGGTGCTGGGCGCGCCGGCCTGGGACCCCGACTTCAACGCCGCCGACCTGCCCATGATGATGCGCATCCAGGACCTTCCGGCGCGTTATCGCAAGCATTTCCTGGGCGCCTGATGCGCGCCGGCCAGGACGCCTTCCAGGCGCTTGTCCCGCCCTGGGCCGCTGTCGGCGCGCCCTGGCCCGACACGGCCGACGACGCCGATGCCGACGGCCCCGCCAGAACGCCCTTGCGCGCGGTGTTCATTTCCGACCTGCACCTGGGCACGCCGGGCTGCCAGGCCGGGCCGCTGCTCGATTTCCTCAAGCACCACCCCAGCGAGACGCTGTACCTGGTGGGCGACATAATCGATGGCTGGCAGCTGCGCCGCCGCTGGTACTGGCCCCAGAGCCACAACGACGTGGTGCAGAAACTGCTCAAGCGCGCCCGCAAGGGCTGCCGGGTGGTCTTCGTGCCGGGCAACCACGACGAGTTCGCGCGTCATTTCACTGGCCACCACTTTGGCGGCGTGGCCGTGGTGCAGGAGGCGGTGCACACCACCGCCGACGGCCGCCGCCTGTGGGTGGTCCACGGCGACCACTTCGACGGCGTCATCCAGTGCGCCAAATGGCTGGCTTACGTGGGCGACAACCTCTACGAATTCACGCTGCGCCTGAACCGCCACCTCAACTCGTTGCGCGCGCGCCTGGGGCTGCCTTACTGGTCGCTGTCGCAGTACCTCAAGCACAAGGTCAAGCAGGCGCTCAACTACGTGACGCAGTTCGAGGCCGCCGTGGCCGCCGAGGCGCGCCGCCGCGGGCTCGATGGCGTGGTCTGCGGCCACATCCACCGGCCCGAGATGCGCCACATCGACGGCACCTTGTACTGCAACGACGGCGACTGGGTGGAAAGCCTGAGCGCCCTGGTCGAACACGCCGACGGTCGCCTGGAGCTGGTGCACTGGGCCCCGCGGGCCGGTGGCGCCCCGGTGCGCTCGCGCGACGCCATGGCGGGCGCATGAAGATCCTGCTGGTCACCGACGCCTGGATGCCCCAGGTCAACGGCGTGGTCACCACGCTGGTGGAACTGGCCGACGGCCTGCGCGAGCGCGGGCACACGGTCGAGGTGATCCACCCCGGCCTGTTCCGCACCTGGCCGTGCCCGGGCTACGCCGGCATTTCGCTGGCGCTGTTCCCGGGCCGGGCCTTGCGCCAACGCCTGGGGGATGCCGCGCCCGACGTGGTGCACATCGCCACTGAGGGCCCGCTGGGCTGGGCCGCGCGCCGCGAATGCCGCCGCCGTGGCTGGGCCTTCACCACCGCCTTCCACACCAAGTTCCCCGAGATCCTGCACGCCGCGTTGCGGGTGCCGCTGGGCTGGACTTACGCCTTGTTCCGCCATTTCCACCGCGCCTCCAGCGGCGTGATGGTGCCCACCCAGGGCGTGCTGGAGATGTTGGAACAAAGGGGTTTCCAGCGCCTGAGGCCCTGGACCCACGGGGTCGACACCCGGCTCTTTGCCTACGCGGCGCGGCCCGCCCCCTGCGCGCCGCTGGGGGCCTTGCCGCGCCCCCTGAGTCTCTATGTGGGCCGGGTGTCCTACGAGAAAGGCATCGCGGACTTCCTGGCGCTGGACATTCCCGGCAGCAAGGTGGTGTGTGGCGTCGGTCCGCTGGAGGCCTCCCTGCGGGCGCGTTTCCCGCAGGTGGTCTGGCTGGGCTTGCTGCCCCGGCATGAGCTGGCGGGTGTGTACGCGGCGGCCGATGTGTTCGTCTTTCCAAGCCGCAGCGAAACCTTCGGCCTGGTCCTGCTCGAAGCCATGGCTTGCGGCGTTCCGGTGGCGGCCTATCCGGTCGATGGCCCGCTGCAGGTGCTGGGCGACAGCGGCGCCGGGGCCATGGACCCCGACCTGGCGGTCGCCTGGCGCCAGGCCTTGCGCGTGCCGCGCGGCGCCGCCCGCGCGCGGGCGCAGGCTTTCGGCTGGGCGCGCGCCACCGAGCTGTTCCTGCAGCACTTGGTGCTGGTGCACACCGGCACCAGCGCCGGGCTTGGGCTTGATCTGGCGCAAGCTGTCGTTGAACTGTCACATAAAAGTCACATGCAGGTCGAATAATGATTTTTTTGTCCAGAGATGGTATTGATCTTCCCATGAGCCCTGCCGCGCCGACGCCTCACCACAAGCTCACCTTCCTGGACCGCGACCACAGCATCCTGGCGTTCAACCTGCGGGTGATGGACTGGGCCCGGCGGCCCGAGGTGCCGCTGCTGGAGCGGCTGCGCTACCTGTGCATCGTGTCGTCCAACCTGGACGAGTTCTTCGAGGTCCGGGCCGCGCCCCACCTGAGCGCCTACAAGGCCAACGAACAGCGGGGACCGGCGACCACCGCCACCTACGAGGCGATCAGCGAGCGGGTGCATGCGCTGGTGGCCGAGCAGTACGCCCTCTACAACAACGAGGTGCTGCCGCAGCTGGAGCGGCGTGGCGTCAAGCTGGTGTCCTTCAGCGAACGCAACCCGCGCCAGCGCCGCTGGGTGCGCGAGCTGTTCCTGCGCGAGGTGCAGCCGCTGCTGGTGCCGGTGGGGCTGGACCCGTCGCACCCGTTTCCGCAGGTCGCCAACAAGTCGCTCAACTTCATCGTGCGCCTGTCCGGGCGCGACGCCTTTGGCCGCGAGAACGAGATCGCCATCGTCAAGGTGCCGCGTGTGCTGCCGCGCTTCTTTCGGATGCCGGGCACCAAGGGTTCCAAGCAGTCGCATTTCGTGTCCATCTCCAGTGTCGTTCGGGCCCATCTGGCCGACCTGTTCCCGGGTCGGCAGGTGGCCGAATTCGCACAGTTCCGGGTCACCCGACATTCCGATCTGGCGGTGGACGAGGAAGAGGTCAAGAACCTGCGCACCGCCTTGCGCAAGGGCCTGCAGCAGCGCCATTACGGCCAGGCCCTGCGGCTGGAGGTGTCGGCCGGCTGCTCGGATTTCCTGGCCTCCTTCCTGCTGCAGCAGTTCGAGCTGCCGCCTCAGGCGCTCTACCGGGTGCACGGCCCGGTCAACCTGGTGCGCATGACGCAGCTGATCGACCTGCTCGACGCTCCCGCCTTGCGCTTTGAGCGTTATGCCCCAGGTTGGCCGGTGCAACTGGTGCCGGGCCAGTCCTTCTTCGAACGCATGCAGCAGGGCGACGTGCTGATCCACCAGCCGTACGAGAGCTTCGAGGCCGTACTGGCCTTGCTGCGCGAGGCCGTGGCCGACCCCGACGTGCTGGCGATCAAGCAGACCATCTACCGCACCGGCTCCAACTCCGAACTCATGGGCCTGCTGCGCGAGGCCGTGCGACGGGGCAAGGAGGTCACGGCGGTGGTGGAGCTGAAGGCGCGCTTCGACGAGGAAGCCAACATCGACTACGCCGAGGGCCTGGAGTCCGTGGGGGCGCAGGTCGTCTACGGCGTGGTGGGGCTCAAGACCCACGCCAAGATGCTGCTCATCACCCGGCGCGAGGGCAACCGCCTGCGCCGCTATGCCCACCTGTCCACCGGCAACTACAACCCCGGCACGGCCCGGCTCTACACGGACCTGAGCTACCTCAGCGCCGACGAGGCCCTGACCCAGGACCTGGACCACGTGTTCCTGCACCTGGCCAGCCAGAACCGGCTGCCCAAGCTGCACAAGGTGCTGATCGCGCCGTTCCACCTGCACAAGGCCATGGTCGAGCGCATCGAGGCCGCCGCGGCGCAGGCGGCCAAGGGCACCGACGCCCGCATCATCGTGAAGATGAACGCCTTGACCGACGAGCCTCTGGCGCGCGCGCTGGCGCTGGCCTCGCAGCAAGGGGTGTCCATCGACCTGATCGTGCGCGGCGCCTGCATCCTGCCGGCCCAACTGCCCGGTGTGACCGACAACGTGCGCATCCGCTCGGTGATCGGCCGTTTCCTCGAACACTCGCGGGTGTTCTATTTCCGGGTTGGCGACAGCGAGGAGCTCTGGCTCTCCAGCGCCGACTGGATGAACCGCAACATGCTGCGCCGCATCGAGCTGGCCTGGCCGGTGACCGATCCGGTCCTGCGCCAGCGCATCATCGACGAGTGCCTGAGCGCCTACCTGCACGACACGCGGGATGCCTGGCTGCTGCAGTCCGACGGCCAGTACGTGCGCGCACAGGCGGGCAGCACCGGCAAGGGCAAGGCCCTGCCCATGCATTCGGCGCAGCAATCGCTGATGCACCGCTACGGCAGCAAGGGTTGACGCCGCGGGAGACCCAGCCATGGACCTGATTTTGTGGCGGCACGCCGAGGCCGAGGACGATTTTGAGCTGGGTGGCGACCTCGCGCGGCGCCTGACCGGCAAGGGCGAGAAGCAGGCCGCCCGCATGGCGGCCTGGCTGGACCGCCAGCTGCCCGACGGCGCCCGCATCTATGCCAGCCCGGCGGTGCGCACCGAGCAGACGGTGGTGACGCTGGGGCGCAAGTACCGCCTGAAAGACGAGCTGGCACCCCATGGCACGCCCGACCAGTTGCTGCAGCTGGTGCAATGGCCGGATGCCAAGGGGGCGACCCTGGTGGTGGGCCACCAGCCGGCGCTGGGCCGCGTGATTGCGCAGCTGCTGGGCTTGAGCGAGACCGAATGTGCGGTGCGCAAGGGTGCGCTGTGGTGGTTGCGCCGGCGCGAGCGCGACGGCGTGCCGCAGACCGTGGTGGTGACGGTCCAGACGCCCGAGCTGCTCTGAGCCTGGGCGGCCGCTCAGTTGCTCATTTGGCTCTTTTGTCGCTGGGCGTGTCGGCTGCCGGTCGCCCGGTCTTGAGCGTGGGCACCGCGGCCAAGGCCTTGGCGAAGGCGGCGTCGGGCATGAAGGCCAGCTGCATCAGGCCGGCGCGCAACAGCTCGCTTTTCTTGATACCCAGGCCCAGCGACAGCGCACGTGCCTTGAGGCTGTCGATCGCCTCGTACTCGTTCTTGGGGATGGTGAAACTGTCGCGCACCAGCTTGGGCTTCTTGTCCTTCTTGGGCATGGCCACCGGTACCGGAGCGGGCACTGCCGCCGGGGCGGCGGGTTTTTTGACCATCTTGACGGTCTTGGCGGGGACCTTGCTTGCCACCTTCGCGGTGGCTTTGGGATCGGCCTTGGCGGCGGGTGCCGAAGGGGCAGGGCGGCGGGTGCTGGTGGCCATAGGCATGCAGGGGTGTTGAAAAGGGAGGAACAGTGTAAACCGTATATACGGTTTATGGCCTTCCCTGCGCCGTCATGGCGTCATTTCAGTTCGACGCCGAATTTCCAGCGTGTCTTCTGCCAGGCGGCGGCTTCCTCCTGCAGCAGCCACGCCGACTGCGGGAAGCGCCTGGCCCAGTCGGACGAGGCCACCAGGCGGAAGGCGCCGCCCTTGTAGCCCAGCTTCATGCCCGACGTGTCGGGCGCCTTGCGGGCATGGCACAACAGCACGGCCAGGCGCAGGCACAGCAGCTGCTTGGCGAACAGTTCTTCCTCCAGTGCCGCTTCCATCTTGCGCAGCTTGCCGCGCTGGCCCAGCACCAGCTGACTCATGCGGTGCAGCTCGGGCAGCGAGAAGCCGGGCGCGTCCACGTGGTCGAGGATGTAGGCGCCGTGCTGGTGGGCATCGCTGTGCGAGATGTGGGTGCCGATCTCGTGCAGGCGGGCAGCCCAGGCCAGTTTGGCCGAGAAGCGTCCGGCCAGCGGGTCGGGCGCGGCCACCTGCTCGAACAGGGCCATGCTCAGCTTGAGCACACGCTCGGCCTGGGCCGGGTCGACCGAAAAACGCTCGGCCAGCCAGCCCACGGTGCGTTCGCGCACGTCGGTGTCGTCGGCGTCGCGAGCGATCAGGTCGTAGAGCGCGCCCTGGCGCAACGCGCCCTGGGCGGGCAGCAACTGGTCGAGGTCGAACAGGTCGAAGATGGCGCGCAGCACGCTGATGCCGCCGCCGATGACGGCCTTGCGGTCGTCGCGCAGGCCGTCGATCTTGAGCTGGTCCACGTGGCCGGCTCGCAACAGGCGGCCGTGCAGCCAGTCCAGCCCGGCGCGGCCCACCACGCCGGCCGGCCAGCCGTTGTTGGCCAGCAGCTCGGCCACCGCGCCCACGGTGCCCGATGAGCCATAGGCCACGCTCCACTGGTCCTTGGCGAAAGTGTCCAGGGCTTCGTCCAGCACCGCCTGGGCCGCAACCTCGGCGGTTCGGAAGGCCTCGGCGGTGAATTCGCCACCGGGAAAGTAGCGTGTGGACCAGGAGCCGCTGCCCAGCCGGTAGGACTCCATGCGCAGGGCGTTGAAACCCTGGCCGAGGATCATTTCGGTGGAGCGCCCGCCGATGTCGATGACCAGGCGGTGCTCGTCCGACTGCGGCAGCAGACGCGAGACGCCCTGGTAGATCAGGCGCGCTTCCTCGTGGCCGGAGACGACCTCGATGCGAAAACCCAGCAGCTCCTGGGCGCGGGCGAGGAATTCGTCGCGGTTGCGCGCCTCGCGCAACGTCTGCGTGGCCACGGCGCGCACCTGCTGTTTGCCAAAACCCTGCAAACGTTCGCCGAAGCGGGCCAGGCAGTCCCAGCCGCGCTGCATGGCGGCGGGGGTCAGGGCGCGGGTCTCGTCCAGCCCGCTGCCCTGGCGTATGGCTTCCTTGAGGTACTCCACCCGCTCGACGTGGCCGGCCTGGAAACGCCCGATTTCGAGGCGAAAACTGTTCGATCCCAGGTCGACTGCGGCCAGAAGGGTTCCGTTTTGCATGCTGAGGTGTGGGGTGCGTGGCGCGCGTCGGCGAAAAAACTGCCGCCATTGTGACGCATGCCCATGACGGAACCGCGTGGCCACCGAGCCGTCAACACCGTGTTTTCAAGTGGACACGACCTTGTCACAATCATGTCACATTGCCTCCCTAGAGTTGCACCTGTCCATTCTGAACAAGTCGCAACCCAGAGGAAACCCATGAACGCCAAACGCACCCTGCTGAAGACCGTTGCCGCCGCCGCGCTGGCCACCCTGGCCATGGGCCAGGCTTTCGCCGCCGACATCACCGGCGCCGGCGCCACCTTCCCCTTCCCGATCTACGCCAAGTGGGCCGAGGCCTACAAGAAGGACACCGGCACGGGCCTGAACTACCAGTCCATCGGGTCCTCGGGCGGCATCCGCCAGATCCGCGCCAAGACCGTGGCCTTCGGCGCCAGCGATGCGCCGGTGTCCGGTGCCGACCTCGACAAGGACGGCATGGTGCAGTTTCCCGCCGTCATCGGCGGCACCGTGCCGGTCTACAACGTGGAAGGCTTCAAGCCGGGCGAGATCCGCATGACCGGCGAGGTGCTGGCCGAGGTCTTCCTGGGCAAGATCAGCAAATGGAACGATCCCAAGCTGGTCGCCCTGAACCCGGGCAAGCCGCTGCCGGACCTGTCCATCACCATCGTGCACCGCGCCGACGGCTCGGGCACCACCTTCAACTTCACCGACTACCTCAACGAGGTCAGCAAGGACTGGGCATCGACCGTGGGAAAGGGCGCCGCGGTCAAGTGGCCGGCGGCCTCGTCGGTGGGCGGCAAGGGCAACGAGGGCGTGGCCGCCAACGTGTCGCGCGTCAAGGGCTCGTTGGGCTATGTGGAATACGCCTACGCCAAGAAGAACAACATCCCCTTCGTGCTGCTGCAGAACAAGGATGGCAAGTACGTGGCGCCCGACGACAAGACCTTCATGGCCGCCGCCGCCGGTGTGAACTGGTCGAGCGCGCCCGGCATGGGCGTGTCCATGGTCAACGCCAAGGGCGCCGAAAGCTGGCCGATCAGCACCGCGTCCTTCATCCTCATGTACAAGGAGCCGACCAACAAGGCGGAATCCGCCGAGGTGCTGAAGTTTTTCGACTGGGCGTTCAAGAGTGGCAAGCAGATGGCCATCGACCTCGACTACGTGCCGCTGCCCGACAGCCTGACGAACGAAATCCGCTCCAAGGTCTGGTCGCAGATCAAGAAGTGAGGCCTGTGAGCCTCGCCGGGCCGGTCTGGTCCGGCCTTTTTTGATGTCTGTCCCCAGGCCCGGGAGCCAACATGAGTGTGGATACAACAATGCGCGCAGAGCCAGCCACGGCACAGGAAACGCCTTCGGGGCAGCCAGACATGGAGGCGATTGCCCGGCGGCAGCGCCTGCAGGACTTTCTTTTTCACCGCATCACGCAGGCGTTTTCGCTGGTGGTGCTGGTGGCGCTGATGGGCATCATCGTTTCCCTGTTCCTCAACGCCTGGCCGACCTTTCAGAAGTTCGGTTTCCACTTCGTCTGGCATGTCGAATGGGACATCGTCAATGAGGACTTCGGCGCCGCCATCGCCATCGTGGGCACGCTGGCCAGCGCTGGCGTCGCGCTGCTGATCGCGGTGCCGCTGGCCTTCGGCATCGCGCTGTTTCTCACCGAAACCTGCCCGGTGTGGCTGCGCCGCCCCT
Organism: Hydrogenophaga sp. OTU3427; assembly: GCF_038440225.1. Lineage (NCBI taxonomy): Bacteria > Pseudomonadati > Pseudomonadota > Betaproteobacteria > Burkholderiales > Comamonadaceae > Hydrogenophaga > Hydrogenophaga sp. OTU3427. The sequence continues at coordinate 69,082 of NZ_JASATI010000025.1, forward strand.
TGGGCACGGCCATCGAGCTGCTGGCGGCCGTGCCGTCCATCATCTACGGCATGTTCGGCCTGTTCATCTTCGCGCCGTTGTTCGCCGAGCACGGCCAGCCGGCGCTGCAGTCCACCCTGGGCCAGATGCCCCTGATCGGCGGCCTCTTCGGTGGCGCCATGAACGGCATCGGCATCCTGGCCGCCGGCATCGTGCTGGCTTTCATGGTCCTGCCCTTCATCGCGGCGGTGATGCGCGACGTGTTCGAGATCGTGCCGCCCATCCTGCGCGAATCGGCCTACGGCCTGGGCTGCACCACCTGGGAGGTGGTGCGCCGCGTGGTGCTGCCCTACACGCAGAAGGGTGTGATCGGCGGCGTGATGCTGGGCCTGGGCCGCGCCCTGGGCGAGACCATGGCGGTCACATTCGTGATCGGCAACGCCAACCGGCTGCCGACCTCCTTCTTCTCGCCGGGCACCTCGATCGCCTCGACCCTGGCCAACGAATTCGGCGAAGCCGCCGACCTGCACCTGTCCACGCTGTTCGCGCTGGGTTTCCTGCTGTTCGTCATCACCTTCGTGGTGCTGGCGGCGGCCAAGCTCATGCTGCTGCGCGCCGAGAAAGCCAAGGGCTTCTGAGAAGACACCGACCATGGAATTCAACCAAACCCTGTACAAGCGCCGCCAGCGCGCCAATGCCATCGGCCTGACCCTGTCCATGGGTGCCATGGCGCTGGGCCTGACCGTGCTGCTGTGGATCCTGTACGTGCTGTTCTCCAACGGCCTGGCCGCGCTGGACTGGAACATGTTCACCCAATCCACCCCGGCACCCGGCAGCGATGGCGGTGGCCTGGCCAACGCCATCGTCGGCAGCCTGATGATGGTGGGCTTCTCGGTGCTGGTGTCCACGCCGGTGGGCATCCTGGCCGGCATCTACCTCACCGAATACGGCGACCAGAGCAAGACGGCCGAGCTGACCCGCTTCGTCACCGACATCATGTTGTCTGCCCCCTCCATCGTGCTGGGCCTGTTCGTCTACGCCATCGTGGTGGCGCAAAGCGGGCACTTCTCCGGCTGGGCCGGCAGCCTGGCGCTGTCGCTGATCGCGGTGCCGGTGGTGGTGCGCACGACCGAGAACATGCTGCGCCTGGTGCCGGGCAGCCTGCGCGAAGCCGCGTTCGCGCTGGGCGCGCCGCGCTGGAAGGTGTCCACCATGGTCACGCTGCGTGCCGCCAAGAGTGGCGTGATGACCGGCCTGCTGCTGGCGGTGGCCCGCATCAGCGGCGAAACCGCGCCGCTGCTGTTCACCGCGCTCAACAACCAGTTCTTCAGCGCCGACATGAACAAGCCCATGGCCAACCTGCCGGTGGTGATCTTCCAGTTCGCCATGAGCCCCTACGACAACTGGATCCGCCTGGCCTGGGGCGGCGCGCTGCTGATCACGCTGGCGGTGCTGGTGCTCAACATCGTGGCCCGTGTGTTTTTCCGTGACAGGAGCCCCAAGTGAGCGCACCGCGCCCGGCCTCGCACCCCATCTTCCGGATACTCCCATGACCGACACCCTGATCGACACCAAGAACGCCCTCGAGGTGCGCAACCTGAACTTCTTCTATGGCAAGTTCCAGGGCCTGCGCAACGTGACCATGGACATCGCCGAACGCAAGGTCACGGCCTTCATCGGCCCGTCGGGCTGCGGCAAATCCACGCTGCTGCGCACGCTCAACCGGATGTACAGCCTCTACCCCGGCCAGCGCGCCGAAGGCCAGATCAACTTCTACGGCCAGAACATCCTGGACGCTGGACAGGATCTGAACCTGCTGCGCGCCCGCATCGGCATGGTGTTCCAGAAGCCGACGCCGTTTCCCATGACCATCTACGACAACATCGCCTTCGGCGTGCGTCTGTACGAAAACCTCAGCAAGAGCGAGATGGACGACCGGGTGGAGTGGGCGCTGGCCAAGGCCGCGCTGTGGAACGAGGTCAAGGACAAGCTCAGCCAGAGTGGCCTGTCGTTGTCGGGTGGCCAGCAGCAGCGCCTGTGCATCGCGCGCAGCGTGGCGGTCAAGCCTTCGGTGCTGCTGCTCGACGAGCCGACCTCGGCGCTGGACCCGATCTCCACCGGCAAGGTCGAGGAACTGGTGCACGAACTCAAGGCCGACTACACCATCGCCATCGTCACCCACAACATGCAGCAGGCCGCACGCTGCAGCGACTACACCGCCTACATGTACCTGGGCGAGTTGATCGAGTTCGGCGCCACCGAACAGATCTTCTTCAAGCCCAAGCGCACCGAGACCGAAGACTACATCACTGGAAGGTTTGGCTGATATGAGCGACAAACACCTGTCGAGCCAGTTCGACGCCGATCTCAACACCGTCTCCACCCGCGTGCTCGAAATGGGCGGGCTGGTCGAGTCGCAGCTCCACCAGGCCCTGTACGCGCTGGTGCACCTGAGCCTGGAGACCGCCAATCAGGTGATCGAGAACGAAAACCGCGTCAACCAGATGGAGCGCGAGATCGACCACGACATCACCTCCACCATCGCGCGCCGCCAGCCAACCGCACGCGACCTGCGTTTCCTCATGGCCATCTCGCGCACCACCTCCAACCTGGAGCGTGCCGGCGACGAGGTGGCCAAGGTCGCGCGCATGGTCAAGTCCATCATCGAAAACGGCTCGCCGCGTTCGCTGCCCACGTCCGAGCTCCGGGTCGCGGCCGACCTCGCGGCCACGCTGATGCGCAAGTCGCTGGACGCCTTTGCCCGGCTGGACACGGCCATGGCCATCGAAATCATCAAGGGCGACGACGAGGTGGACCTGGAGTACGACGGCTTCCTGCGCAAGCTCATCACCTACATGATGGAAGACCCGCGCAAGATTTCGCCCAGCCTGGACCTGCTGTTCCTGGCCAAGGCCATCGAGCGGGTGGGCGACCACGCGAAGAACATCGCGGAGTCCATCATCTACATCGTCAAGGGCGAGGACGTGCGCCACACGCCCATGGCCACGGTGGAGCGCCTGGTCAAATGAGAAAACTTCCCCGCGTGCTGGTGGTGGAGGACGAGCCGGCGATCGCCGAACTGATCGCCGTCAACCTGCGTCACAACGGATTCGCACCCACCGTGGTGTTCGATGGACTGGCTGCCCAGCGCGAGGTGGACGCCGTCTTGCCCGATGTCATCCTGCTCGATTGGATGCTGCCGGGCGAAAGCGGTGCCAGCCTGGCACGCCAATGGCGCAAGCACGAACGGACCAAGACCGTGCCCATCCTGATGCTGACCGCCCGCAGCGACGAGTCGGACAAGGTGCAGGGCCTGGACGCTGGCGCAGACGACTACATCACCAAGCCGTTTTCCACCCAGGAGCTGCTGGCGCGCATCCGCGCCGTGCTGCGCCGGCGCGCGCCGCAGATCGTCAACGACTCGGTGCAGGTGGGACCGCTGACGCTGGACGCCGGCACCTACCGGGTCAGCTACGACGGCCAGGAGCTCAAGGTCGGCCCGACCGAGTTCAAGCTGCTGCACTACCTGATGAAACACGCCGAACGCGTGCACACCCGCGCCAGCCTGCTCGACAAGATCTGGGGCGACCACGTCTACATCGAGGAGCGCACGGTGGACGTGCACATCAAGCGCTTGCGCGAATCCCTGGGGGAGGGCGGCAGCATGATCGAGACCGTGCGTGGTGCCGGCTACCGGCTCAGCGTGCAGGCCGTGCGCGCCAAGGCGCTGCCCGAAGCCGGTGCCTTGCCGGCCGCGTCCGCCTCATGAACCGCGCCGCATGATCCGTCGCGCGTTTGAACTGGTGGCGCTGGCCGCGGCCGGTGCCGCCTGGGGCGTGTACACGGCATCGGTCTGGGCCACATTCGCGGGGGCGCTGGCGGGCGCCCTGTTGTGGGCGCTGATCGACAGCGTGCGCGCCGGCCTGCTGCTGCGCTGGCTCAGTCTGGGGGAGCCCACCACACCGCCACGGCTGAGTTCGGTCTGGGGCGAGGTGGGCGAACGGGCCCGCAAGGCCATGCACCGACTGACGCGGCAGGCGGCCGAAAGCGAAACGCGGTTGCAGGAATTCCTGGCCGCCATCCAGGCCTCGCCCAATGGCGTGGTGCTGCTCGACGCCGCCTGGCGCATCGAGTGGTGCAACCTCACCGCCGCGGGCCACCTGGGCTTCGACGCCAAGCGCGACCTGCAGCAGTTCATCAAGAACCTGGTGCGCGACCCGGCTTTTGCCACCTACCTCAGCGTGGGCGATTTTTCCGGTTCGGTGGACATCCTGGGGCGTGATTTTTCGCAGGAGGCGCCCCAACGCATCTCGCTGCAGGTGCATCCCTATGCCGAAGGCCGCAAGCTGCTGCTGACGCGCGATGTCACGGCGGTGCAACTGGCCGAGGCCATGCGGCGCGATTTCGTGGCCAATGTGTCGCACGAGATCCGCACGCCCCTGACCGTGCTCAGCGGTTTTGTCGAGACCATGCAGCACCTGCCGCTGGACGAGTCGGACCGCCAGCGCTACCTGGGCCTGATGGCCCAACAAGCCCAACGCATGCAGACCCTGGTGAACGACCTGCTGACCTTGTCGCGCCTGGAAGGCAGCCCGGTGCCGGGCATCCATGAGCACTTCGACAGCACCGAACTGCTGGACGAGGTGCTGGAGGAGGCGCGTGGCCTGTCGATGGCGGTCAGCGATGGCGGACACCAGATCGAAGCGGTGGTGTGCCCTGCGCTGCGCCTGTCCGGCAGCCGCAACGAGTGGCACAGTGCGCTCTCCAACCTCCTGAGCAACGCCGTGCGCTACACCCCCGCCGGTGGCACCATCCGCGCCGGCTGGCGGCTGCTGGAAGACGGCAGTGCAGAATTTTCGGTGACCGACACCGGGCAGGGCATCGCGGCCGAACACCTGCCGCGCCTGACCGAACGCTTCTACCGCGTGGACCGCAGCCGCTCCAGGGAAACCGGAGGCACGGGCCTGGGCCTGGCCATCGTCAAACACGTGGTGCAACGCCACGGCGGGCAGGTGCGGGTGGACAGCAAGGCGGGCAAGGGGTCCACCTTCACGCTGTCGCTGCCGGCCTTGCGTGTGTGGCCCTTGGAAGGCTAGGGCGGTCCTGTGCAGGGGATGGCGCGGCCGTCAGAGCCGCGCCAGCGTCTTGCCCGACACCTTGACCGCGTCACCACTGATCAGACCGGGGTCGTGGTTGAAGCTGAAGCCGCGTTCCTGGCCCGAATTCAGCCGTACACGCACGGTCCAGACCTTGGTCGAGTTGACCTTTTCCTCGATCTTGTGGCCCGCGTAGGCGCCACCGGCCGCGCCCGCGATGGTGGCCAGGTCGCGCCCGGTGCCACCGCCCACCTGGCGGCCAAGCAAGGCACCCGCCACGCCACCGCCGATGACGCCAATGGCGCTGCCCTGGCCTTTTTGCTCGCCCACGACCACGGACAAAACCTTGCCGCAATCCGCGCAGGTGCCGGCCTTGGCCTGCGACGCCGATGCCTGGGACGTGCTGGCCATCCTGGCGTCGGCCACGGCCCGGTCGTGCTCGGCCTTGGCATCGCGCAGGCACTGCATGCGTGCGCTGGAGTTGGACGCCTCGGCACACACCTTCTTGTCGGCTTCGTAACGTGCGGCGGGGGTTTCGGTGTCGGCGGCGGACGCGAGCATCGGGCCGCAGAACAGGAGGAGGGAGAGGGTGCGTGTGACGCGCTTCATGGGGTGGCTTGAGTGACAGACAACGTGCTCGTCACATTGTGCGCGGGCCGGGGCGCCCGATGCGCAATAAAGTGTTTCAAACCCGGGTGATTTGTCCCGGAAGTGCCCCTCATACGGCTCGAAAAACCGCTTAAATTCTTGATTTATAAGGGTTTTCTGGCCTGCCCGGAGGGACTCGAACCCCCGACCTGCTGCTTAGAAGGCAGCTGCTCTATCCGGTTGAGCTACGGGCAGTGAAGAGATGGAAAAAAGGCCCACGCTGTGGGCCTTTTTTCTTTTGGTGGTGGTCGGAGCGGCGGGATTCGAACTCGCGACCCTCTGCTCCCAAAGCAGATGCGCTACCAGGCTGCGCTACGCTCCGACAAGCCTTCTAGTATATGCGCTACGCGCCCCGATTTTCAGCAAGGCCGACATCTTTGTGTCGGCTTCAGCGTTTTTGGTATTGCGTGCCGCCAAACAGGACTTCGCGGCTCTTGTCGTCGGTGATGGGTTTGCGCAGATGCGCCAACACCGTCACGCCGCGCGCCACCGCGGGGCGCGCGGGCCCCGTTTAGCACC
>NZ_JASATI010000026.1:0-68157 GCF_038440225.1 Hydrogenophaga sp. OTU3427
CCAGGCTGCCCGCCGCCGCGCCGACCGTGGCCAAGGCCACCCCCAAGGACGCCGACGGCGGCGAATGGGAGTCGTTCTGAGCGCTGTCGCGAAGACCTGCTCAGCAAGAATGGGGCCAGGACTTCAGCTGCGACCCCACGCCAGAATCTCGACGCCCACGCCCCGATAGCCGATGAGGTTGCACCCCCTGTCGAACATGGGGGTGCCACTGACGCGAAACGACTGGTGGCTGCCATCGGGGCGGGTACGCTCCAGCAGGACATCGAGAAAAGGCATGCGCGAGGTGATGCGTCTTTGGAGTTCCAGCCGGCCTTCTTCGTCCCAGCCCTCGCTGATCGACGGCAGCGCCTCTGTTTCCAGCGTGGCCACGCGAAACCCCAGCATCTCGAGCACCGGCCCCGAGACCTTGGTGAAGTTCCCCTCGTGGTCCTGCTCCCAGTACCAGTCGGTGGCGAGTTCGGTTAACGCGCGGTACCGCGCCTCGCTCTCCTGCAATTCGGCGGTGCGCTCGAGCACCTGCCGCTCCAGCTCCAGGTTGTGCTGCTCCAGTTGGCGATGGAGCAGCCGGATTTCGATGAGATTGTGGATGCGGGCTTTGACCTCAACCATGTCGAACGGCTTGCTCACGAAATCCTTCGCGCCTGCCTGCAGGGCACGCAGCTTGTGCCCCGGCTGGGCCGTGATCACCAGCACGGGCAAGTAACTGTCGTGGCCGCTGGCCTTGAGCCCTTCCATCACCTGGAAGCCATCCATTCCGGGCAGCTGCAGGTCCAACAGGATCAGATCGAAAGGCGTCTCCCGGTGCATGCGACACACCAACGTGGGATCCAGCGTGGCAAACACCTGGGTGTAGCCCGCCGCCATCAGCATTTCCTCCAGCAGCCTCACATTGACTTGCTGATCGTCAACCACCAGGATGCGGGCGTTGAGAACTTCTTTGGCGGTGATGGTCACGATGGGGCCTGTGCATGGGGACGTTGGGGGGCAACATTGGCTTGGGCCAGCGCCCGCTCAATGGTCAATAACAGCTCTGCCACGCGGATCGGTTTGGTGACATAAGCAAAAAATCCCGCCTCCAGCCCCTTCTGGATATCCCGGGGCACGGCGTTGGCGCTGAGCGCAATGATCGGGATGTGCGCCGTGGCTGGGTCGGCGTGCAGCAACCGCATGGCCTCGATACCGCTGATCCCAGGCAGGTTGATGTCCATCAGGATGACACTCGGCAGGTAGGCACGGGCAAACTCAATGCCGGTGTGGCCATCCGACGCGCTCAGCAGGTGCAGTTGGGGGCAGCGCTCGATGATCTGCTCGACCAACGCCAGATTGGCGGGGTTGTCTTCCACGTACAGCATGGTGCGGGTGGTTTCGCCAGCGCACGCGAGCGCGTTCCCGGCAGGCACCCACGCGGCGGCGTGGTCGGTGCTGGGCGCCGCCACCAGGGTCAGGTCGACCCAGAAAACACTGCCCACGCCCAGCGTGCTGTCGACGCCGATCTGTCCTCCCATCAGGTGCACGAGTCGCTGCGTGACCACCAGGCCGATGCCCGTGCCCTCCTCGATGCCCGCCTCCCGGCCGAGGCGATTGAATGGCTGGAACAGATGCGCCAGCTGCTCGCGCGACAAGCCATGGCCGGTGTCGCGCACGGTGATGCGCACCACCAACGGCGACAGCACCGTGCAGTCGACATCGACGTGGCCCGCACGCCGGTTGTACTTGACGGCATTGAAGAGCAGATTCACCAGGACCTGTTTGAGGCGCGTGCGGTCGCCCTTCACATGCAAGGGCAGGATCATGGGAACAAAGTTCAGCCCCACCTCGCGCTGCACCGCCTGCGACTCCACCAGCGCCTGGCACTCGGAGAGCAAGTCACTCAACGCCACAGGTTCTTCCGACATGATGAGCTTGCCGGACTCGATCAGCGCCAGATCAAGGATCTCGTTGATCAGCTCCAGCAGGTACCAGCCCGCCTTGAGGATCTGGTCGATGCTGCGCTGCTGCGCCACCGTCGGCACGGGCGTGCTCGACGCCACCAACTGGGCAAAACCCAGAATGGCGTTGAGCGGCGTGCGCAGTTCGTGGCTCATGCTGGAGAGAAATTCGGTCTTGGCAAGGTTGGCGCGTTCCGCCGCGGTGACAGCTTCCTTGAGGTGCAACTGGGCGCGCTTGCGGGCCGAGTTGTCACTGCCGATCAACAGGTAGCCAATCAGTTCACCGTAATCGTCGCGCAGCGCGGTGATCGACACCACCGCCGGAAAAGCCGTGCCGTCTTTGCAGAGGTAGGTCAGCTCATAGATGTCTTCGATGCCCCGGGAGGCCTTGAAGGACAGGGCCTCGAAACCTGCGGCGATCGGCGTCCCCAGTTCCGCGCTCAGCGCTTCGGCCCGCGCCCGCACCTCTTGGGGGTCGTGCATGTCACTGGGGCTGACGCGGTTGACGACCTCCTGCGCCCGGTAGCCCAGCATGCGCTCGGCGCCCACGTTGAACAACTGGATGATGCCCTTGTCATCGGTGGCGATGATCGAGAAATTGGCGCTGTTGAAGATGGCGTTCTGGAGCGCACCAGCGGCCAGCAGGCTGCCGGTGCCGATCGATGCGTTCAGTGCCACGTGGGCACCGGCGACCGCTCGGCTCGCTGTCGCCATCTGTGTCTCGGACATGTCGGGATCTCGGGTTCCCCAAGCCAAGGACCAGCTGGGTTGGCTCAACGTAACCCTCCAGGATCGCAGCGTCTGTGCGCCAGCACACACAGCAGATCGCCACACGCGAGGCGCGGCTCAACCGCCGCCACGCAGCATGTAGAGGTCGAAACGTTTCATGAAGCGGTGGCGCTGGGCGTCGTCCAGCCCGGAGAAGTGAAAGGCCACGACCAGCCTGGGCAAACGCATCAATGCGATGGCCCGGGGCGTGACAACCTGCCAGTCGATCGCCAGCTGCCCCTGGTCGATGTCGGCCCGCAGCGAAGCGCCTTGCCGCTGCCATGGGTGTGCACCCATGGCCTGCGGCAGCCAGCGCAGCCACTCGGCTTCGGTACAGGCCATGTCGCGTTCGAAGCGCTCGGCGTAGTGTGCTTGCACACCGCGCCTCAGCCGCCGGCGATGGGCGGCCAGATCGCCAGCACATCCCCATCGACCAGGGTGGTGCTGGCGCGCACCTCGGGCGCGACGTAGCGGCCGTTCACCAGCACCAGGTGCACCAGCTTGGGCGGCATGCCGAAGGGTGCGATGATGGTGGCGATGCTGTCGGTGGGCGCCACCTCGAGTTCGAGCTGGTTGGCCCGCCGCGCCTCGGGTGGCAGGTAATCGGTGAGCGTGGCGAAGAGCTTGAAGGTGATCTTCATCCCGTGATCATGCCCTGCGGCGGGTGTCATCGGCACCGCTCCAGTGGCCTTGTCCTTGCGCCGCGCCCAGGTAGGCGTCCATCAGGCGGGTCGGGTCGGCCATCAGGCTGTCCTTCCACGGGCCCAGGTGCACCTGGCCTTCGACCAGCCCACGCATCACACCCACGTGTTCGGTCCAGCCCACGCTGTTGCAGCCCACCATCACGTCGCCCTTGAACTGCAGGCTCAGGTGGCGGCCGCCGGCGGTGTCGGTCAGTTCCACGTGCTCGCCACCGGGCACACCTTCCCAGTTGCCGAAGCTGGTGGAAATCAGGCCCAGGGTGTCGAGCACGTTGATCTGGGTGACGCCCTTGAGTTCGGCGGTCTGGCCCACCATGTTGAGCGCGGCCACGCGGGCCTGCTCGGCCGCGTTGGGCTGGATGGCGCTGACGATGGTCTTGCCGCTGACCTTGTCGAAGGCCTCGGCGCAGTCCCCTGCGGCGTACACGCCGGGCACGTTGGTCTGCAGGTGCTCGTCGGTCAACACGCCCAGCAGGCAGGTGATGCCAGAGTCCTTGAGGAAACCGATGGCAGGACGCACGCCGGTGGCGCTGATCACCAGATCGGCCTTGACGCTGCGACCGCCCGACAGGCGCACGGTCAGGCCCTTGTCCTCGTCGCTGCCTCCCAGTCCCAGGGCACCGGCGATCTTGCTGACAATGCCACCACCACCCTGCCCCGCCGGCTCGATGGCCTCGACCTTGGTGCCGGTGAAGACCTGCACGCCCTGGGTCTCGCACCAGTCGCGGATCATGCCCCCGGCCGTCGGACCCATCATGCGCGGCACCATGCGGTCGCCCATCTCGACCACGCTCAGCGAGACGCCGCGCTGCTTGAGCGCTTCCATGATGATGCAGCCGATGAAGCCGGCGCCCATCTGCAGCACGCGGGCGCCCGGTTGGGCCAGGGCCGCGATGGCGCGCGCGTCTTCGAGCGTCCAGCAGGGGTGCACACCCGGCGAATCCATGCCGGGGATGGGCGGGCGCACGGGGTGCGAGCCGGTGGCGATCAGCAGCTTGTCAAACGCCAGCGTCTGGCCGTTGTCCAGCGTCACGGTGCGCTGCGCGGTGTCCACCGCACTGGCTTTGGCACGCACCTGGGTGATGCGCAGGCGCTGGTAGTGGTCGGCCGTCTTGCGAAGGTAGGTGCCGCCCTCGTCGATCTGGCCGATCAGCAGGTAGGGAATGGCCATGCGCGAGTACGGCGGCTCGGCCTCGTCGCCCACCAAGGTGATGGTGTCGGCGGGGGCGTGCTTGCGTATGGTTTCGGCCGCGATGACGCCGGCCGGTCCGGCGCCGAGGATGACGTGATGTGTCATGTGGGATGCTCCAAAAGAAGAAGCGGCCAGGGCCCGAGCTGGACCATGGGCCGCTTTCTCGTTGTCCGAGGCGGTTGAATCAGAGACTCAGACGGGCCTTGGTCTGGGCGGTGGGACGGCCTTCGCTGTCCCAGCCGCGGGCGGCGTAGTACTTGGGCAGCATCTCGGGCAGCTTGCTGACCATGCCCTTGGAGCCACCGGTCTTGGCGGCCTCGGTCAGCAGGCGCTTGGGCAGGTTGTCGTCGGCCTTGGTGAAACCGGCGGCGTTGTTGAATTCGCGCTCCATGTTCCAGATGCGCTCACCGATCTTCTCCAGTTCCTCGGTGGTGTAGGCCTCGTCGCAGGCGGCTTGCAGCTGCGGCGCCAGATCGGCCACGCCCCAGGCGAAGGTGGTGAACACACACAGGCCGGAGGAATCGAACGCGGCGGTCGCATCCTGGAAGGCCTTGACCAGCTCGGGCTTGCCCTCGCTCTCGGCCGGCTCGGTCTTGACCGGGATGCCCAGCACCTCGGAGGCGATGGTGTAGCCGCGCAGGTGGCAGGCGCCACGGTTGCTGGTGGCGTAGGCCAGACCGATGCCCTGGATGGCGCGGCCGTCGTAGGCAGGGAACTCCTGGCCCTTGACGCTCATGGACAGGTCGGGGTGGCCGTACTTGGCGGTCAGGCGCTTGGAGCCCTGGCCAATGTCCTTGCCAAAGCCCTCGCCCTTGGCCGTGATCTCGGCAAAGTAGGCCAACGCCTGGGCCGAGCCAAACGGCGCCTCGATGCCGAGCTGCTCCTTGGTCAGCACGCCCATCTCGTACAGCTCCATCACCGCGCCCACGGTGGCGCCGAAGCTGATGGGATCGAATCCTTCCTCGTTGCACAGCAGGTTGGCGTACTGCAGGGCCTCCAGGTCGTTGACGCCGTTGGCAGCCCCCAGCGCCCAGGCCGCCTCGTACTCCAGGCCGCCACTGGCACCCCAGTACTGCGGCTTGTTGGCCACGGTGAAGTGCCCCTCATCCATCTTGCTGATGCGGCCGCAAGCGATGGTGCAGCCGAAGCAGGCCTGGTTGGTCACCAGGTGCTTCTTGCCGTCGCTGGCGCGTGGCGTGGCCATGGCCTCGGCCGAGATGTCCTTGGCGCCCTCGAACTGCACGTCGCGGTGGTTGCGCGTGGGTAGGGCACCGATCTCGTTGATCACGTTCATCAGCACCTGCGTGCCATAGGCCGGCAGGCCCTGGCCGGTGACGGCGTTCTCGGCCAGGATCTTCTTCTTCTCGAAGGTCACCTTCATGAAGGCCTTGGGGTCGCGGATGTTGCCCACGCCCTTGGTGCCGCGCACCGCGATGGCCTTGAGGTTCTTGCTGCCCATCACGGCGCCCACGCCCGAACGCCCGGCCGCGCGGTGCAGGTCGTTCACCACCGCCGCGTACAGCACCCCGTTCTCACCCGACTTGCCGATGCTGGACACCCGCAGCAGCGGGTCCTGCAGGCTGGACTTGAGCATTTCCTCGGTCTTCCAGACGCTCTGGCCCCACAGGTGGCCTGCATCGCGCAGTTCAACCGTGTCGTCGTTGATGTAGAGGTAGACCGGCTTGGCCGACTTGCCTTCAAAAATGACCATGTCCCAGCCGGCCATCTTGAGTTCGGCGCCCCAGTAGCCGCCCGAGTTGGAGCAGGCGATGGCGCCGGTCAGCGGACCTTTGGTGATGACGGTGTAGCGGCCGCCAGTGGAGGCCATGGTGCCGGTCAGCGGGCCGGTGGCCCAGATGATCTTGTTGTCCGGCGACAGCGGGTCGACCTTGGGGTCGATCTCGCTGATCAGGTACTTGCTGCCGAGGCCACGCGAGCCGATGTAGGCACGTGCCCAGTCCATCCGCAGCGGTTCGGAGGTGGTGGTGCCCGTGGTCAGGTTGACGCGGAGGATTTTTCCAGCCCAAGACATGTTGAAGCTCCTGTGTGTGGGTGGTGATCAGGCGGCGGAAGCCTGGTTGCCCAGCTTGTCCGCCCACTGCTGCATCTTGCCCATGCCGGTCCAGTTGGCGTCGATGAAAGTGATGGCGCCGGTCGGGCAGGCTTCGGCGCAGGCGGGTTCGCCACCGCACAGGTCGCACTTCTGGACCTTGCCAGTCTCCTGCACGTAGTTCACCGTGCCGAAGGGGCAGGCGATGGTGCAGACCTTGCAGCCCACGCAGGTGGTTTCGTTCACCACCTTGGCACCTGTCATCTTGTCGACCGTGATGGCCTCGACCGGGCAGGCGTGCAGGCACCAGGCTTCGTCGCACTGGGTGCAGGTGTAGGGCACCTTCTTGCCGGTGTGGTGGAAGTCGAAGACCTTGATGCGCGACTTGGAGGTGGCGTAGGTGCCGTAGTTTTCAAACGAACACGCCATCTCGCACTGCAAACAGCCGGTGCATTTGTCCGGATTGATGTGCAGGACTTTCTGCATATGAGGTCTCCTGGTTGGGTGGCAGCGTTGGGCAGCTTATGCAGCGCTGTGCTTATGAACAAATTTGCAGATGCATTGTGAAAAGTCGCGCCCCGATGCCTCTTAGGGGTAAACCCGGAAAAACGCCCGGCGCCAGCAAAAATTCTCAAACTGAGACAGACGCCCCACATCGGGCCGGCTCTGGCGCCTTGCCCGGGCCAGTCACACGCGACACAATCGACCCACGCCCGACACCGCCACGCCCCCCATGCACCACGCCGTCCCCTCCACGCCTGCGGAACAAGCCCGCCTGGGCCACATCGAGCGGGCACGGCGCTCCGTTCTGCTGGAGGGCCAGCCCTCGCCCGGCATCGAGCCCTGGATACAGCGCTCCTGGCAGCGCTGCCTGGCGCGCGGCCGGCAGGCCGGCGAAACGGTGGTGTTCGATGCTGTGGGCGCGGCCGACATCCGTCACCTCACCGACAGCAACCGGCCCCTGATCCAGGCCGCCGAGCCCACCCTGCACAAGCTGGCACGGGCCATGGCCGACACACGGTATTTCGCCATCCTGACCAATGCCCAAGGGGTGGTGATCACCGTCGGCGGCCCGGTCAACCCAAGCGAGCCGCGGGCCACCGCCATCGCGCGCGTGGGGGTGGATTTGTCCGAACAGGCGGTGGGAACCACCGCGATAGGGGCCGCCCTGGCGGAATTGCAACCGGTCTGGCTGCACCGGGGCGAACATTTTTTTGACGCCAATGGCCACTACAGCTGCGCCGGCGCGCCCTTGTGGGGACCGCAGGGCGACTGCGTGGGCATGCTGGACCTCACTGGTGTGGACGTGGCCGAGCGCCCGGCCCTCAAACACCTGGTCACACAGTCCGCGCGCAGCATCGAAAACGCCCTCACGCTGGCGCAGCCCCACGCGCTGCTGCTGCGCCTGAACTGGCCCGGCCAGGGCCTGGGCGACGACGGCGACGGTCTGGTGTGTGTGGACGCCGACGGCCATGTGGTGGGCCGCAACCGCGCCGCCAGCGACATGCTGGCCCTGACCCATGGTCAGCAGCGCCCCCACTGCAGCGACCTGTTCGCCATGCACTGGGAACACCTGTTCGACGCCGCGCGCGCGCGGCGGCCAGCGGCCGAGCAGCCCTTGTGGTCCGGCCTGCGCCTGCAAGTGCTGGCCAGCCTCAACAGCGGCGGCTCAGAAGCCGGCCACGGCATGGCGTCGGCCAGCCCGACCAGCGGACTCAAGGACATCGAAGCCGCGCTCATCAGGCAGGCGGTGCAGGCCGCGCGGGGCAATGTGATGGAAGCGGCCCGCGCTCTGGGCATCAGCCGCGCCACGGTGTACCGCAAGCTGGGCAGGCGCCCCTGACCCGGTCGTCGACGCCCCATTCTGGGGGCTTCGCGGTATAATGCCGGGTTCGCCGAATGATCGGCCCGCATCCGCCTCCCGCCCGAGATGCCACCGCCACCCAGCCAATGGCGGTCCCGCCCCCCTTTTAGCGAATCCGGCCCCGCCCACGGCGAGGGCCACGCTGCGCTCCGGTCTGCCGTGCGCCGTGTTGCCCCTGCGGGCGACCGGCGCATCCAGATCCGGAACGTCCGACACACACGTACCCGAAGGAGCCTCATGGCCAAGGAAGAACACATTGAAATGAACGGCAAGGTCACCGAAGTCCTGCCCGATACCCGTTTTCGCGTCACGCTGGACAACGGCCACGAACTGATCGCCTACTCGGCCGGCCGCATGAAGAAAAACCACATCCGCATCCTCGCAGGTGACAAGGTGTCGCTGGAAATGTCGCCCTACGACCTGACCAAGGGCCGCATCACCTTCCGCCACATCGAAGGTCGCGGCCCTGCCGCACCGCGCCGCCCGCGCTGAAACCCGCAGGCCGGCTCAGCCTGTCTCGCTGCGCACAAAACCCTGTGCGGCCGGGCTGATGCGCAGCAACTGCGCATCGTCGAAGAACGTCGCCACCGGCACATCGGCCAGCACACGGCCTTTTTCCAGGTAGATGACCCGGCTGGCCAGGCGCTTGACCTGGCCCAGGTTGTGGCTCGCGAACACCAGGGTCATGGGTGGCAGGTGATCCCGCACACCCTGCGTGCCGCCAGCGGCAAACTCCGCCACCAGTTTCTCGACCTCGCGCTTGGCGTGCGGGTCCAGGCTGGCGGTGGGCTCGTCCAGCAACAAGACCTGCGGCTGCCGGGCCCAGGCACGCGCCAGCGCCAGCCGCTGCTGCTGGCCACCCGACAGCTCACGCGCCTGGCGTTGCGCCAGCTCGGCCAGTCCGGTGCGCTCCAGGGCGATCAGCGCCCGATCTTGGGCTTCGCGCCAGCGCCAGCCGGCCAGCCACAGGCCCAGCGCCACATTGTTGCGCGCGCTGGTGCGCAGCATGTGTGGCCGCTGGAACAGCATGGCCTGCGCGCGAGCGGGCGGCACCCGCACATCCCCCTGGTTCGGCGCCAGCAGGCCATTGAGCAGGCGCAACAGGCTGCTTTTACCGCTGCCATTGGCGCCCACCAGCGCAATGCGCTCGCCGGCCTGGATCTGCAGGCTGACCTCACGCAAGGCCTGGGTCTTGCCCAGGCGCACACCCGCGGCGTCGAGCCGGAACAGCACCGGGGCGTCGGCGGGCACCACCGGCAGCGCCGGCCAAGGCGTTCGTTTGCCGGGGCGCAGCGGCACCACCTGGGCCGTCATACCGCCCACCCCGCGCCAGCGTCATGGGCCAGCGGCACGCCGCCGCCGCGCTCGCGCCAGCGCCTCAGCACCGACACCAAGGCGTTGAGCAGCAACATCACCGCCAGCAGCACCAGCCCCAGGCCCAGGGCCAGCGGCAGGTCGCCCTTGCTGGTCTCCAGGGCGATGGCGGTGGTCATGACACGGGTGAAGCCGTCGATATTGCCGCCCACGATCATCACCGCGCCGACCTCGGAAATCGCGCGACCAAAGGCGGTGATGGCCACGGTCAGCAAGGCATACCGTTCGTCCCAAGCCAGCAGCAGGCTGCGCAACACCGGACGGGCACCCAGCGAGGCGAGCTGTTCGCCGTGTTGGCGTTCGGCGTCGGACACCACCTGGCGCACCAGGGCCGTGACCACCGGCAGCACGAGGATGGCCTGGGCAAACACCATGGCTTTGAAGCTGAACAGCCAGCCCAGAAAGCCCAGCGGCCCGGTGCGCGACATCAACAGGTAGACCACCAGACCGACCACCACCGACGGCACGGCCAGCCAGGTGTTGAGCACCGTCAGCACAGCTTCGTGCCCACGGAAACGCGCCGTGCCCAGCCATGCCCCCAACCACAGCCCGACCAGGCCCGCGATCAGACAGGCCGTGGCGCTGACCGCCAGTGAGCGCCCCACCACCAGCCACAGGCTGGCGTCCAGAGACACCACCAGTTGCAGGGCGGTCAGCAGGCTGTCGACAAAAGTGTTCATGGGCGCGGCGGGACGGAAGGTGGCGAATGCTAGCCCCAAGCGCCTTCTGCGCCGACTGGGGTTGTCCAGTTATGCATCAACGTGCATAGGATCACACTGCGGCACACTCGGGACCATGCGCAAGATCGAGCTCAGCTACCAACTCAGCGCCCAACGCGAACGGGGCACCCTGATACGCAACCAATTGATGGA
Organism: Hydrogenophaga sp. OTU3427; assembly: GCF_038440225.1. NCBI lineage: Bacteria > Pseudomonadati > Pseudomonadota > Betaproteobacteria > Burkholderiales > Comamonadaceae > Hydrogenophaga > Hydrogenophaga sp. OTU3427. The sequence continues at coordinate 10,750 of NZ_JASATI010000026.1, forward strand.
TCTGCTGCAGGCGGTGCGGGCCCAAGGCTCGATCTCGGGCGCCGCACGTTGTCTGTCCCTGTCCTACCGGCATGTGTGGGGCCTGCTCAAGGAGTGGGAGCAGACGGTGGGCCAGGACCTGATCGTCTGGGAACGCGGGCAGTCGGCGCAGTTGACGCCGTTTGCCGACAAGCTGCTGTGGACCGAACGCCTGGCACAGGCGCGCCTTGCGCCCCAGATAGAGGCCCTGCGCGCCGAGCTGGAGCGCACCCTGGCCCTGGCCTTTGACGAAGCCAGCCATGTGCTCAGCCTCTACGCCAGCCATGACGACGCACTGCCCTTGCTGATGGACCACGCCACAGGGGCCGCCCGCCTGCACCTGGACATCCGCTTCTGCGGCAGCGTGGACGCCATCCGCGCGCTCAACGAAGGCCGCAGCGTGCTGGCCGGCTTCCACGTGCGCGAAAAGCCGCCGGCCGACAGCCTGTCGGCCCAGGCTTACCGCGGGCTGCTGCAGCCAGGGCAGCACAAGCTGATTGGCTTTGCCCGCCGCACCCAGGGCCTGATCGTGGCGCCGGGCAACCCGATGAAGATCGACGGGCTGCCGCGTGCCGCGCTCTGGCGGGCGCGCTTCGTCAACCGCGCGCTGGGCACCGGCACCCGGGTGCTGCTGGACGAACTGCTGGACGAGGCCGGCGTGGCCCCCGAGCAGCTCAATGGCTACGAACGCAGCGAGTTGTCGCACGCGGCCGTGGCACAGGCCATCGCCAATGGCAGCGCCGATGTGGGCCTGGGCACCGAGGCCTCGGCCCGGCGGCTGGGCCTGGGCTTCGTGCCACTGGCCCAGGAAAACTACCACCTGGTCTGCCTGAAGAGCGCCCTGGAGCAGCCGGCGGTGCGCGCCCTGCGCGAGGTGCTGGCCACCCCGGCCTGGCAGGCGCTGCTGAGCGGCACGCCGGGTTGTGCGCCGCAGCGCAGCGGCGAGGTGCTGTCGCTGCGCGACGCCCTGCCCTGGTGGAAGCTGCCGCCGCGCCGCATGCCGGCCCGCAAGGCAGCTACGTCGGCCACCGGGCGAACACCCACCCGCCCATGATTCAGCCCGGCAGGCGCCGGGCGATGTCGGCCACGAGCTGGCGCGCCAGGGCCAGCTTGCCGGCCTGGGGCAGCTCACGCGCGCCCTCGGCGTCCACCAGCAGCAAGGCGTTGTCGTCCTGGCCAAAGGTGGCCGGGCCGATGTTGCCCACCAGCAGCGGCACGCCCTTGCGCTCGCGCTTGGCCTTGGCATGCGCCGCGAGGTCGTGGCTTTCGGCGGCGAAACCGACACAGAACAAGGCCCCGCTGCGTGCGCGTTCGCTGGCCGCCACGCGGGCCAGGATGTCGGGGTTTTCCTCGAAGGCCATGGCCGGCACCTGGCCGCTGCCGTCCTTCTTGATCTTGTGTGTCGCGGCCTCGGCCGGGCGCCAGTCGGCCACGGCCGCCGTGGCGACGAACACCGTGGCCTGCGGCACGGCGGCTTCCACCGCCACCAGCATCTCGTGGGCCGACGACACGTCCACCCGGCGCACGCCACGCGGCGTGGGCAGGGCCACCGGCCCGGCCACCAGCGTGACCTCGGCGCCGGCCTCGCGGGCGGCGCGGGCAACGGCAAAACCCATCTTGCCGCTGGACTTGTTGGTGATGCCACGCACCGGGTCGATGGCCTCGAAGGTGGGACCGGCGCTGACCAGCACGTGCTGGCCCACCAGCGTCTTGGGCTGGAAGAAGTGCACCAGGTCGTGCAGCAGTTCGTCGGGCTCCAGCATCCGGCCGTCACCGGTTTCGCCACAAGCCTGGTCGCCCTGCCCCACGGCCAGCACCGTGGCACCGTCGGCACGCACCTGGGCCACGTTTCGCTGGGTGGCGGGGTGGGCCCACATCTCGCGGTTCATGGCCGGGGCCAGCAGCAGCGGCACCGTGCCCATGGGTCGGGCCAGGCACAGCAGGCCCAGCAATTCGTCGGCACGCCCCTGCGCCAGCTGGGCAATGAAGTCGGCGCTGGCCGGGGCCACCAGGATGGCGTCGGCCTCGCGGCTCAGGTTGATGTGGGGCATGGCGTTGGACTCGCGCGTGTCCCACTGCGAGCCATGCACCACCCGACCCGAGAGCGCCTGCATGGTGGTGGCGGTGATGAAGCGCTCGGCCGAGGCGGTCATGACCACCTGCACGGTGGCGCCAGCCTTGGTCAGTTGCCGGCAGAGCTCGGCCGACTTGTAACAGGCGATGCCCCCAGAGAGGCCCAGGACGATGTGTTTGCCGGCAAGGTCGTTCATGGGCGGCAATGTAGCAGAGGGGGGGGTAACGGTGGCGCGGGGTGCCCGAGCCCGCCACTTTATAATCGCCATTTCCACCTCCTGCGGGCTTTGCATGGCCCGTTTGCGACATGACCAAATTTGTGTTCGTCACCGGCGGTGTGGTGTCTTCCCTGGGCAAGGGAATAGCCTCCGCCTCCCTTGCCGCGCTGCTGGAATCCCGCGGCCTCAAGGTCACCCTCATCAAGCTCGACCCCTACCTCAACGTCGACCCGGGCACGATGTCACCCTTCCAGCACGGCGAGGTCTTCGTCACCGACGACGGCGCCGAGACCGACCTGGACCTGGGCCACTACGAGCGCTTCATCAACACCCGGATGAAGCGCGCCAACAACTTCACCACCGGCCAGATCTACAAGAGCGTGCTCGAAAAAGAGCGCCGTGGCGACTACCTGGGCAAGACGGTGCAGGTGATCCCGCACGTCACCAACGAAATCCAGGACTTCATCAAGCGCGGTGCCGGCTTCGAGACTCCCGACGCGGTGGACGTGGCCATCGTCGAGATCGGCGGCACCGTGGGCGACATCGAGTCCCTGCCCTTCCTGGAGGCCGTGCGCCAGCTCAGCCTGCGCCTGGGGCCCAACAACACCGCCTTTGTCCACCTGACCTACGTGCCCTGGATCGCGGCCGCCGGCGAACTCAAGACCAAGCCGACCCAGCACACGGTGCAGAAGCTGCGCGAGATCGGCATCCAGCCCGACGCGCTGCTGTGCCGCGCCGACCGCACCATTCCCGACGACGAGCGCGAAAAGATCAGCCTGTTCACCAACGTGGCGCAGTGGGGCGTGATCTCCATGCCCGACGTGGACACCATCTACAAGGTGCCGCGCGTGCTGCACGAGCAGGGCCTGGATGGCCTGATCTGCGACAAGCTGCGCCTGAACACCCCGCCGGCCAACCTCAAGCGCTGGGACGATCTGGTCTATGAAACGGCCCACCCGCGCGGCGAGGTGACCATCGCCATGGTCGGCAAGTACGTCGATCTGTCCGACAGCTACAAGTCGGTCAACGAGGCGCTGCGCCACGCCGGCATGAAAAACCACGTGCGGGTGAAGATCGAGCACCTCGATTCGGAAACCATGGAAGGCGATGCCAGCGCCCAGCTGACCAAATACGATGCCATCCTGGTGCCCGGCGGCTTCGGCAAACGTGGCATCGAAGGCAAGATCGCCACCGCCCGCTTCGCCCGCGAACACCGGGTGCCCTACCTGGGCATCTGTTTGGGCATGCAGGTCGCCACCATCGAGTACGCGCGCCATGTGGCAGGCCTCCAGGACGCCAACTCGACCGAGTTCGAGCCCGAGACGCCCCACCCCGTGATCGCGCTGATCACCGAGTGGAAGGACGCCGATGGCAGCATCAAGCAGCGCGACGAGAACTCCGACCTCGGCGGCACCATGCGCCTGGGCGCACAAAGCTCCGACGTGCAACAGGGCACGCTGGCCCACCAGATCTACGGCGACGTGGTGACCGAGCGCCACCGCCATCGCTACGAGGCCAACGTCAACTACCTCGACCGGCTGCGCCAGGCCGGGCTGGTGATCTCCGCTCTGACCCAGCGCGAACAGCTGACCGAAATCGTCGAACTGCCGCAAAGCCAGCACCCCTGGTTCGTCGGCGTGCAGTTCCACCCCGAGTTCAAGTCCACCCCCTGGGACGGCCACCCGCTGTTCAACGCCTTCGTGAAGGCGGCGGTGGACCACCAACGAAAGGCCTGACATGAAACTCTGCGGCTTCGACATCGGGCTGGAGCATCGCTTTTTCCTGATCGCGGGCACCTGCTCCATCGAAGGCCTGCAGATGTCGCTGGACGTCGCCGGCCAGCTCAAGGAGGCCTGCGCCGCGCTGGGCGTTCCGCTGATCTACAAGGGCTCGTTCGACAAGGCCAACCGCTCGTCCGGCACCACCCAACGCGGTCTCGGCCTCGATGCCGGACTGAAGGTGCTGGACGAGGTGCGCCGCCAGCTGCAGCTGCCTGTCCTGACCGACGTGCACGAGGCCTCGCAGGTGCCCGAGGTGGCCAGCGTGGTCGATGTGTTGCAGACGCCCGCCTTCCTGTGCCGGCAGACCGACTTCATCCGCGCGGTGGCACAGTCGGGCAAGCCGGTCAACATCAAGAAGGGCCAGTTCCTGGCGCCCTGGGACATGAAAAACGTGATCGACAAGGCCCGCGCCGCGGCCAGGGAAGCGGGCCTGTCCGAAGACCGCTTCCTGGCCTGCGAACGTGGCGTGAGCTTTGGCTACAACAACCTCGTGGCCGACATGACCAGCCTGGCCGAGATGCGCCAATCGGGCGCCCCGGTGGTGTTCGATGTCACCCACTCGGTGCAAAAACCCGGTGGCCTGGGCAGCGCCAGTGGCGGCGCACGCGAGATGGTTCCCGTGCTGGCCCGCGCCGGCGTGGCCGTGGGCGTGGCCGGCCTGTTCATGGAAACGCATCCCAAGCCGGCCGAGGCCTGGTCCGACGGCCCCAACGCCGTGCCGCTCAAGCACATGAAGGCCCTGCTGGAAAACCTGGTGGCGCTGGACCAGGTGACCAAGCGCCATGGCTTCCTCGAAAACGACTTCGGAGCCTGACCCCATGCCCAGCGGTTATGTCATCGCTTCGGTCACCGTGACCGATCCCGTCAAATACGAGGACTACAAGAAGTGGTCCACCGCCGCCATGCAGGCACACGGTGCCGAGGTCTGTGTGCGCGGTGGCCAGGTGGACGTGATGGAAGGCGACTGGAACCCCGGTCGCACCGTCGTGTTGAAATTCCCCAGTTTCGAGAAGGCCCGGGCCTTCTACCAGAGCGCCGAGTACCAGAAGGCCAAGGCGGCACGCGAAGGCGCCGCCATCATGCGGCTGGTGGTGGTCGAAGGCGTGTGAGTTCGTTTTGCGTTTTGTTTTGACCTGAAAGAGAAACCATGAGTGCAATCGTTGACATCGTTGGCCGTGAAGTGCTGGACAGCCGCGGCAACCCCACCGTCGAATGCGACGTGCTGCTGGAATCCGGCGTGATGGGCCGGGCGGCCGTGCCCTCGGGCGCGTCCACCGGTTCGCGCGAGGCCATCGAGCTGCGCGACGGCGACAAGAGCCGCTACCTGGGCAAGGGCGTGCTCAAGGCGGTCGAACACATCAACACCGAGATCAGCGAGGCCGTGCTGGGCCTGGACGCCTCCGAGCAGGCCTTCCTGGACCGCACCCTGATCGACCTCGACGGCACCGAGAACAAGAGCCGCCTGGGCGCCAACGCCATGCTGGCCGTCTCCATGGCCGTGGCCCGCGCCGCCGCCGAGGAAGCCGGCCTGCCGCTGTACCGCTACTTCGGTGGCAGCGCCAGCATGCAGATGCCGGTGCCCATGATGAACGTGATCAACGGTGGCGCCCACGCCAACAACAACCTGGACCTGCAGGAGTTCATGATCATCCCCGTGGGCGCGCCCAGCTTCCGCGAGGCGGTGCGCTACGGCGCCGAGGTCTTCCACGCGCTCAAGAAGATCATCCACGACAAGGGCATGAGCATCGCCGTGGGCGACGAGGGCGGCTTCGCCCCCAGCGTGGCCAGCCACGAGGCCGCCATCCAGATGATCCTGGAAGCCATCGCCGCCGCCGGCTACGTGGCCGGCGAGCAGATCGCCATCGGCCTGGACTGCGCCGCCAGCGAGTTCTACAAGGACGGCAAGTACCACCTCGAAGGCGAAGGCCTGGTGCTCAGCGCCGAGGAATGGACCAACATCCTGGCCACCTGGGTCGACAAGTACCCCATCATCAGCATCGAGGACGGCATGGCCGAAGGCGACTGGGACGGCTGGAAGCTGCTGACCGACCGCCTGGGCAAGAACGTGCAGATCGTGGGCGACGACCTGTTCGTCACCAACACCAAGATCCTGAAGGAAGGCATCCAGAAGGGCATCGCCAACTCCATCCTGATCAAGATCAACCAGATCGGCACCCTGACCGAGACCTTCGCCGCCATCGAGATGGCCAAGCGTGCCGGCTACACCGCCGTCATCAGCCACCGCTCGGGCGAGACCGAGGACAGCACCATTGCCGACATCGCCGTGGGCACCAACGCGCTGCAGATCAAGACCGGCTCCATGAGCCGCAGCGACCGCATGGCCAAGTACAACCAGCTGCTGCGCATCGAGGAAGACCTGGGCGACGTGGCGAGCTACCCGGGCCGCGACGCGTTCTACAACTTGAAGTGATCCCACGCTGAATGGGCAACCGGCTCGTCCCACTGCTGCTCCTGGCCTTGCTGGGCATCGTGCATGCCCAGCTGTGGCTGGGCCGTGGCAGCGTGCCCCAGGTCAACGCCCTCAAGCAGCAACTGGCCGAGCAGGAGCAGCTCAACCGCGCCGCCCAGTGGCGCAACGAGCAGCTGGCCAGCGAGGTGCGCGACCTGCAGGAAGGCCAGGACATGGTCGAGGAACTGGCCCGCCAGGAACTGGGCATGGTCAAGCCCAACGAGGTCTTCGTGCAGATCGCGCAGCCCAAGCGGTGAGCGCCCCACCCTTCACAGTGGCGCTGCTGGGCGCCGAATCGACCGGCAAAAGTGGCCTCGCGCAGGCCCTGTTCGACACGCTCACGGCCAAACACGGCCAACACTGCGTGATGGTGCCCGAGCACCTGCGCGACTGGTGCCAGCGGCAGGACCGCGCCCCCGAACAGCACGAGCAGGCCGCCATCGCCGCCGAACAATCCCGATTGATCGCGCAGGCCCGCGCCACGCCTAGGGTGCACGTGGTGCTGGCCGACACGACGGCCGTGATGGTGGCGGCCTACAGCGAACAGTATTTCAATGACCTGTCCTTGTGGCCAAGGGCTTTGGCCGCCCACACAGACTGCGATCTGACTCTGCTGATGGGACTGGACCTGCCTTGGGTGGACGATGGCCTGTGCCGCGACAGCCCCGCCGCACGCGAGGACACCGACGCCATCCTGCGCGCCCGGCTGGATCAGGCGGGCGTTGCCTACCAGATGGTTTACGGCAACGGCGACAAGCGCGCGTCACACGCACTGCGCACCGTGGGTGCCGGCATGGGCCTCACGTTGACGGCGCAGGACCCGTTCTGGGAACAGGGCCGGCGGCCCTGGAGCTGCGAAAAATGCAGCGACCCGGCTTGCGAACACCGGTTGTTCCGCGACCTCATCGGGTCGCAAGCGCGGCAAGTCACTTGACCCCGGCTGGCGTCGGTGACGGGTTCACCGGCACGCACTGATTCCGGACGCCGGCGCTGGGCACAAACCCCATCCTCTTGACATCCACGTTTTCCGCCACGGGCGCTCCGCCGTTGTTCAAATCCACCAGGGCCATGCTGCACTTGTCGCCGTCGAATTGCCCCACAAGCCCGTACTTTCCATCGGGTTGCGGCACCAATGAAAGCAACACGGAACAGGTCTTCCACCCGGTGGCGACACCTCGGTTCCAGAAAAAACCGAAGGCGACGCGTTGATGGGCGTTCAAAACCAACGTGCCGGTTTTGTTCGTCAGCGGATAGAGCTCATGGGTGAGGCTTTTGTTGTCGGTGCAATTGTTGCCATTCCCGTAAAAGAAGAACCCACTCAGGCCACCAGAACGGGAAAAATCCAGAACGGCATTCCCAGATGCCTGAGGTGGGGTGTAGGGCGTCGTTGCGCATCCACCGAGACCGATGGCCATGGTCATCGCGAGCAGAAAAATGCATCGCCGTCGACCGCACAAGGCCATGCAACGCCACATCTTGCACACATGCCGTTCCGGTGCCGGTTCGGCATCCCGAACGGCACCGCATCCCTCACTGCACGCTGCTGCTGCCCGGTGGCATCTGTGCCTGCTGCAGGAACACACTGGCCGCGTCCACCGGGTCGAAGCGGTACTGGGCGCCACAGAAATCGCAGGCCACTTCCACCTGGCCCTGCTCGGCCAGGATGGACTCGACCTCGTCGCGTCCCAGGCTGCGCAACATGCCCGAGACCCGCTCACGCGAGCAGGTGCAGGCAAACCGGGGCGCATGGGCGCCGTCCTGCGGCGCGAAACGCAACACCTTTTCCTCCCAGAACAGGCGGTGCAGGATGGTGTCGGCGTCCAGCTCCAGCAGCTCCTCGCGCTTGAGGCTCTTGGCCAGGATGGAAATGCGGTTGTAGTCCTCGTTGCGCCCGATCTCGTCCTCGTCGGCGCGGCCCACACCGCTGCCCGCCAGGTTGGCCTCGCCCTGCAGCGGCAGGCGCTGGATCAGCAGCCCGGCCGCCACACGCTCGTCGGCCGCCAGCACCAGGGTGGTGTCGAGCTGCTCGCTCTGCAGCATGTAGTGCTCCAGCACCTCGCTGACTTTTTCGAGCTTTTCCTTGTGGTCGCCGTGCAGCGGTACCACGCCCTGGTAGGGCTGCTGGCCGGGCTGGCGGTCCTGCGGGTCCAGCGTGATGGCGCAGCGGCCCTGGTTGTGGACGTTGACCATGTGTGACAGCGGCGCGTTCGCGGCCACCTCGCCCTGCACCGTGGCGGTGGCGCGCAGGCGCAGGTCGGACTGCACCTCCACCACAGCCAGCTTCACCGGTCCGTCGCCGTGCACCTGCAGCACCAGCGCGCCATTGAACTTGATGTTGGCCTGCATCAGCACGCCGGCAGCCGTCATCTCGCCCAGCAGTTCGGTCACGGCCGGCGGGTAAGCCCCGCTCTGGCGCCGCCGCAACAGGATGTCGCGCCAGGCGTCGTCCAGGCGCACCAGCATGCCACGCACCGGCAGACCGTCGAAGATGAATTTGTGGAGTTCGGACACGCGGGCCTTCAATCGAAAAAATACAAACGGAGCAAATGGGGATCAGGCCAGCTTCTTCAAGCCCTGGCGGTAGCGCCGGGCGTTGTCCACGTAGTGCTGGGCGCTGCGCTTGAGGCCGGCGATCTGCTCCGGGCTCAGCTGGCGCACGGCCTTGGCCGGGCTGCCGATGATCATGGAGCCATCGGGAAATTCCTTGCCTTCGGTCACCAGCGCGCCGGCGCCCACCAGGCAGTGCTTGCCGATTTTGGCGCCATTGAGCACCACCGCGCCAATGCCGATCAGGGATTCGTCGCCGATGGTGCAGCCGTGCAGCATGACCTGGTGGCCCACGGTGACACGCTCGCCGATCACCAGCGGGAAACCATGGTCGGCGTGCAGCACGCTGGCGTCCTGGACGTTGCTGCCGCGTCCCACGGTGATGGTTTCGGTGTCGCCACGCAAGACCGCGCCAAACCACACGCTGCTGTCCTCGCCCAGCACCACCTGGCCCATCACCTGCCCGCTGTCGGCCACCCAGGCCGACTCGGCCACTTGCGGAGCCACACCATCGAGTTCATACAGCGCCATCGTTCGCCCTTGCCCAAAGGATTGAAAACCTAGAATTGTAGGGATGACCGCCTCCCCCGACATCCGCCAGCGTGCATTGGCCGCCTTGTGCGAAAGCGAGCCCGGCGCCAAGGTGAACCAGGTGCACGCCCTCTGGCGCGACCTGCCCGGTGCACCTCTGGACAGCCAGGCCACCCTGGTGCCGGCCGCGCCGCTGCCCGGGCGCCCGGCCCGGCCCCCGCTGCTGCCCCCCATGCAGGTGCCCACGCGCTCGCCCTTCACGGCCGAGGGCCTGGCGGCGCTGCTGCACGCCATCACCCACATCGAATTCAACGCCATCAACCTGGCGCTGGACGCGGTCTGGCGTTTTGCCGGCATGCCGGACGGTTTCTACCGCGACTGGCTGCGCGTGGCCGACGAGGAAGCCACCCACTTCGGCCTGCTGCACACCCACCTGCAGAGCCTGGGGCACGGTTACGGCGACTTCGACGCCCACGACGGCCTGTGGAGCATGTGCGTCAAGACGCAGGACGACATCACCGCCCGCATGGCCCTGGTGCCGCGCACGCTGGAAGCGCGTGGGCTGGACGCGACGCCGCAGATCCAGGCCAAGCTGCGCAAGGCCGGCACACCCGGCGCGCTGAAGGCGGTGGACATTCTCGACATCATCCTGCGCGACGAGATCGGCCATGTGGCGATTGGCAACCGCTGGTACGCCCACCTGTGCCAGCAACGAGGCCTGGACCCGATCGCGCACTACCGCGTGCTGGTGCGCCAGCACGAGGCGCCCCGGCTGCGCCCGCCCTTCAACGAAGCGGCCCGCCGTCAGGCCGGCTTCAGCGCCGAAGAACTGGACTACCTGCTGGGCGCCTGAGCACCGCCCGGCCAGATTGTCAGCAAACGTACAGTTTGGCGTCAGTGCTGGGTAATTACCCTGCCCTACAGTGCCCCCACTCCTGCGAGGTCATGGCGCGGGTCACCCCAGCGGTGACAGCGGCCGTTTCGGTACAGGAGTCATCCATCTGAAGAGGGGAGAAGTCTCATGGAAACCACACTGGCGGACCGCATTGCCGCCCACCCGAAATACCGGGAACTCAAAGCCAAACGTTCCAGCTTCGGCTGGACCCTCACCGCGCTGATGATGATCGTGTACTACGGCTTCATCCTGCTGGTGGCCTTCAACAAACCCTTCCTGCTGCAGAAGCTGGGCAGCGGCGTCATGACCCTGGGCATGCCCATCGGCCTGGGCGTGATCGTCTTCACCATCGTCATCACCGGCATCTACGTGCGTCGCGCCAACAGCGAATTCGACGACCTCACCGAAGAAATCAAAAAGGCGGTGCTGTGATGCGTGCGATGTTCAAACAAACCCTGGCGCTGCTGGCGCTGCTGTGTGTGACCGGTGTGGCGCTGGCCGCCGGCGCCGACCTCGGCCAGGCCGAGAAACAGGCCACCAACTGGACCGCCATCGGCATGTTCGGCGCCTTTGTCGCCGGCACCATGTTCATCACCAAGTGGGCCGCGGCCAAAACCCGCTCGGCCGCCGACTTCTACACCGGCGGTGGCGGCATCACCGGCTTCCAGAACGGCCTGGCCATCGCCGGCGACTACATGTCGGCCGCGTCCTTCCTGGGGATTTCCGCGGCCGTGATGGCCAGCGGTTTCGACGGCCTGATCTACTCCATCGGCTTTCTGGTCGGCTGGCCGGTGGTCACCTTCCTGATGGCCGAGCGCCTGCGCAACCTGGGCAAGTTCACCTTCGCCGACGTGGCGGCCTTTCGCTTCAGCCAGACGCCCATCCGCGTCTTCGCCGCCTCGGGCACGCTGGTGGTGGTGGCCTTCTACCTGATCGCACAGATGGTCGGCGCTGGCCAGCTCATCAAGCTGCTGTTCGGCCTGGAGTACTACATCGCCGTGGTCATCGTCGGCGCGCTGATGATGGTCTATGTGCTGTTCGGCGGCATGACGGCCACCACCTGGGTGCAGATCATCAAGGCCTGCCTGCTGCTGGGTGGCGCGTCCTTCATGGCGCTGATGGTGCTCTGGCACTTCGGCTTCAGCCCCGAGGCCATGTTCGCCAAGGCGGTCGAAATCAAGACCGGCCTGGCCAGCCAGGCCGGCAAGACGCCCGAGGAGGCAGCCAGCATCGGCTTCTCCATCATGGGCCCGGGCAACTTCGTCAAAGACCCGATCTCCGCCATCAGCTTCGGCATGGCGCTGATGTTCGGCACGGCCGGCCTGCCCCACATCCTGATGCGTTTCTTCACCGTGCCCAACGCCAAGGAAGCGCGCAAGTCGGTGCTGTGGGCCACCACCTGGATCGGCTACTTCTACATCCTGACCTTCATCATCGGGTTTGGCGCCATCACCTTCGTGCTGACCAACCCCGAGTTCCTGGACGCCAAGGGCGCCCTCAAGGGCGGCGGCAACATGGCGGCCATCCACCTGGCCAGCGCGGTCGGCGGCAACGTCTTCCTGGGCTTCATCTCGGCCGTGGCCTTTGCCACCATCCTGGCCGTGGTGGCTGGCCTCACGCTCTCGGGCGCCTCGGCCGTGTCGCACGACATCTACGCCACCGTGCTCAAGAAAGGCAAGGTCGACAGCGCTTCCGAACTCAAGGTCTCGCGCATCACCACCGTGGCCCTGGGCATCATCGCCGTCACGCTGGGCATCGCCTTCGAGAAGCAGAACATCGCCTTCATGGTCTCGCTGGCCTTCGCCATCGCCGCTTCGGCCAACTTTCCGGTGCTCTTCATGAGCGTACTGTGGAAGGGCTGCACCACGCGCGGCGCGGTGGTTGGTGGCTTCCTGGGCCTGATCTCGTCGGTGGTGCTGACCGTGTTGTCCGACTCGGTGTGGGTGGCGGTGCTCGGGCATGACAAGGGCAGCGCGCCCTTCCCCTACACCTCGCCCGCGCTGTTCTCCATGACCATCGGTTTTGTCGGCATCTGGCTGTTCTCGGCGCTGGACAACAGCGAGCGCGCCCAGATCGACAAGGCGGGCTTCCTGGCCCAGCAGGTGCGCTCCGAGACCGGCATCGGTGCCTCGGGCGCGTCCGGGCACTGAACCCCACCGCCACGTCCACAGGCCGCTGCCACCCGGGTGCCAGCGGCCTTTTTGTTTTTCCCGCGATCTGACACCATCCGCCCATGCCCAGCAGCTTCGATTTCAGTCACCCGCCGTTTGACTGCCTCAGCCCGGGCGAACGCCAGCGCGTGGCCGACACGGTGGACATCGGCTACTACACGCCAGGCACCGCCGTCCTCACCCCCGACACGCCCGCCACCCACATGCATGTGCTCATCAAGGGCCATGTGCAACACATCGAAGGCGGTGAGGTGGTCGCGGTCTACGGCCCGGACGACTTCTACGGCGCACGCGCCACCATGGCCGGGCACAGCAGCGGTGTGTTCACCGCGTTGGACGAGGTCATCGCCTACCTGCTGCCCCGGGCCACGCTGCAGGTGCTGATCGCCGACAACGCGCGCTTCAGTGCCCTGCTGTTCGCCGACATCTCACGCCGCCTCTCGGCCGCGGCCGAAAACAGCCACAGCCACGAGTTCCTGTCGCTCATGATGGTCCGGGTGCGCGACGCCTTCGTGCGCAAGCCCTTTTTTGTCGACGGCGGACTGGACCTGGTCAGCGTCTGCGCGAGCCTGTCAGAACACGGCCTGACGAATGCCCTGGTCCGCGACACCGGCCCCGACGGCCAGGCCCGCGTGGGCATGTTCACCACCACCGATCTGCGCGATGCGCTCTTGCGCCCCGAGCCACCAGGCGCGCTGGCGGTGCGCGAGGTGGCCCGCTACGACCTCATCACCGTCAGCCCCGACACCGAGCTGTTCGAGGCCCTGCTGGTCATGATCCGCCACCGGGTGCACCGGGTGCTGGTGCGCGAGGGCGAACACATCCTGGGCGTGCTGGGTCAGCTCGACCTGATGAGCTACATCTCCAACCACTCGCACCTGATCGCGATGCAGGTCGAGCAAGCCGCCAACCTGGAAGAGCTCCAGCGGGCGGCGCGCCAGGTCGATGGCCTGGTGGCCCTGCTGCACCGCGGCGGCGTGCGGATCGAGGTCATCTCCACCCTCGTGAGCGAACTCAACGGTCAACTGTTCTCCCGTCTCTGGGCCCTGATCGCACCGCCCGAGCTGGTCGCCCACAGCTGCCTGCTGGTGATGGGCAGCGAAGGCCGTGGCGAGCAGGTCCTCAAGACCGACCAGGACAACGCGCTCATCCTGCGCGATGGTTTCGAGCACCCCGATCTGGCGGCCGTGGCCCAGCGCTTCAGCGATGCACTGGCGGGCATCGGCTACCCCCCCTGCCCAGGCCAGATCATGCTCACCAACCCGCTCTGGCGCCAGCCGCTGACCGGCTTCAAGACCACCATCACCGACTGGCTGCTGGGCCACCATCCGGACGGTCCCATGCACCTGGCGGTCTTCCTGGACGCGCGCCCGGTGGCGGGCGACCACAGCCTGCTGGCCCAGGCGCAGCAGCACCTGCGCACGCTGTTCAGCGGCAGCGCACCGCTGCTGGCCCGTTTTGCCGGCGCGGTCGACCAGTTCAATGAACCCGGCCACTGGTGGGACCGGCTGGGCGGCCTGCGCGGGCGCGACGAACAGCGCTTCGACCTCAAAAAACTCGGCACTTTTCCCATCGTGCATGGCGCCCGCGCGCTGGCGCTGGAGCACGGTCTGAGCTGCCTGGGCACACGCGAGCGCCTGCAGGCGCTGGCCAGCGCGGGCCAGCTCGACGCCACGCTGGTACGCGACCTGGTGGACGCGCTGCACTACCTCATGGGCCTCAAGCTCCAACACAACCTGCGCCAGCAGGCGCTGGGCGAGGCCGTGCACAACGAGGTGCGGCTGTCGGACCTGGGCACGCTGGAGCGCGATCTGCTCAAGGACTCGCTGGCCATCATCAAGCGTTTCCGCCAGCATCTGCACAGCCACTTCCGGCTCGATGCGCTGTGAGCCCGCCATGTGGCTGAAACCCCTGCGCGACGCCTGGTTCCAACGCCGGCTGCTTGACCCGGCCTACGCCGGCCTGTTCGACGCGCCGCCGGCCGACGAGTGGATCAGCATCGACTGCGAAACCACCGGCCTGGACGCCCGGCGCGACCACATCCTGAGCGTTGGCGCGGTGCCGGTGCGGGGCCGGCAGGTGCTCACCAGCCAGCGGCTGGCGCTGCTGATCCGCCCCGACGCCGAGCGCGCGCCCCTGACGGCCGAGAACGTGCGCATCCACCGGCTGCGCGCGGCCGACCTCGCCGAACACGGCGTCTCGCCACTGGAAGCGGCGCGGCGCGTGCTGGACTTCATCGGCCCGCGCCCCCTGGTGGGCTACCACCTGGCCTTCGACGTCGCCCTGCTCAACCGCCTGGTGCGCCCGCTGATCGGCATCCCGCTGCCCAACACGCAGATCGAGGTCTCGGGGCTGTACCACGACCTGCGCCACCGCCAGCAGCCGGGCGCCCACATCGACCTGCGGCTGGACGCCATCATGGACGGGCTGGGCCTGCCCCGGCGCGCCGCCCACGATCCGGTGAACGACGCCACCATGGCCGCCCTGGCCTTCGTCAAGCTGCACGCCCTGCGGACGGGCTGATCGAACGCCGCCCGACGATAATCGGGAATGACCGTTTCTCCCCCGACCGACTTCGCCACCCTGCCCCTGTCGCCCGCCATGCTGGCGAACCTGGCGACCCTGGGCTACCAGCAGATGACGCCCATCCAGGCCGCCAGCCTGCCGGCCGCCTTGCTGGGCAAGGACATCATTGCGCAAGCCAAGACCGGCAGCGGCAAGACCGCGGCCTTCGCGCTGACCCTGCTGGCCAACCTCAACCCGCGCCGCTTTGCGGTCCAGACCCTGGTGTTGTGCCCCACCCGCGAGCTGGCCGACCAGGTGACCACCGAGATCCGCCGCCTGGCCCGCGCCGACGACAACATCAAGGTCGTCACCCTGTGTGGCGGCGTCCCGCTGCGCGGCCAGCTGGCCACGCTGGAGCATGGCGCCCACATCGTGGTGGGTACGCCCGGGCGCGTGATGGACCACCTGGAACGCCAGAGCCTGCAGCTCGACGCGCTCAATACCCTGGTGCTGGACGAGGCCGACCGCATGCTGGACATGGGCTTCTTCGACGACATCGTCAAGGTCGCCCGCCAGTGCCCCAAGGACCGCCAGACCCTGCTGTTCTCGGCCACCTACCCCGACACCATCGCCAAGCTGGCGGCGCAGTTCATGCGCGAGCCGGTGACGGTGAAGGTGGAGGCACAGCACAGCGGCGGCCAGATCGAGCAGCGCTGGTACGAGGTCAAGGACAAGGACCGCCTGCACGCGGTGGGCCAGCTGCTGACGCATTTCCGCCCGGCCAGCACCCTGGCCTTCTGCAACACCAAGGTCCAGTGCCGCGACCTGGTGGAGGTGTTGCACGCCCAGGGCATCAGCGCCCTGGCCCTGCACGGCGACCTGGAGCAGCGTGACCGCGACCAGGTGCTGGTGCGTTTCGCCAACCGCAGCTGCTCGGTGCTGGTGGCCACCGACGTGGCCGCGCGCGGCCTGGACATCGCCAGCCTGGCGGCCGTCATCAACGTGGACGTGACACCCGACCCCGAGGTCCACATCCACCGCATCGGCCGCACCGGGCGCGCCGGCGAAAGCGGGCTGGCGCTCAACCTCGCCAGCCTGGACGAGATGGGCTCGGTCGGCCGCATCGAACAACTGCAGAAGCAGGAATCGGTCTGGTATCCGCTGGCCGACCTGACTCCCACCGGCAGCGGCCCGCTGCTGGCGCCCATGGTCACCCTGCACATCCAAGGTGGACGCAAAGAGAAAATCCGCCCAGGCGACGTGTTGGGCGCGCTCACCGCCGACCTCGGCTACACCCGCGAACAGGTGGGCAAGATCAACGTCAACGAATGGTCCACCTACGTGGCGGTGGACCGCGACATCGCCCAGCAGGCGGCCAGCCGCCTCGACGCCGGCCGCATCAAGGGCAAAAGCGTGAAAGTGCGGGTGCTCGAAGACTGAGCCACGCCCTCCCCACATCCTCCCTCCTCACACATCCCACCACACAGAAGGTACGCAGCATGGGCGCGCAATGGAAAGCGAAACACAAGGACCTGGCGGCCAACGCCCGGGGCCGTCTGTTCGGCAAACTGGTCAAGGACATCATGATCGCGGCGCGCGACGGCGCCGACCCGAGCGCCAACGCGCGCCTGCGCCTGGCGGTGGAACAGGCCCGCAAGGCCTCCATGCCCAAGGACACGCTGGACCGTGCCATCAAGAAGGGCGCAGGCCTCAGCGGTGAAGTCGTGCATTTCGAGCACGTGATCTACGAAGGCTTCGCGCCCCACCGCGTGCCGGTGATGGTGGAGTGCCAGACCGACAACGTGAACCGCGCCGCCTCCGAGATGCGCGTGCTGTTCCGCAAGGGGCAGCTCGGCACCTCGGGCTCGGTGGCCTGGGATTTTGACCACGTCGGCCTGATCGAGGCCGAACCGGCCACCCCCGGCGCCGACCCCGAGCTGGCCGCCATCGAGGCCGGCGCTCAGGATTTCGAGCCCGCCCACGAAGAAGGCGTGACCCTGTTCATCACCGACCCGACCGACCTTGACCTGGTGGGCCGTGCCCTGCCCGCGCAGGGCTTCAGGCTGCTGTCGTCCAAGCTGGGCTACAAGCCCAAGAACCCGGTCAGCGCCGCCAGCCTCACGCCCGAACAGCTGGACGAGGTCGAGACCTTCCTGGCGGCACTGGACGCCAACGAGGACGTTCAGAACGTGTTCGCGGGCCTGGGGGAATAGGCGGCCGGAAGCCCGGTCCCGACGCTCACATCCCCAGCAGTTTCTTGGCTTCGGCCAACGCCGCCATCGACTCGGTGTGCTTGCCTTCCTTGTGCAACTGCTCGCCCTTGGCGCGCAAGTCCTTCACCTTGCTCATGTTCTCCGCGCTGAGCTGCGCACCGGGCAACTTGGCGTCGATGGCCTTCATTTCGTTGGGGCAGTTGTGGGCCAGGGCCCATGACGACACCAGCGTGGCCGCGATGGCCACAATCAACTTTTTCATGGTCGAACTCCGTCCAGACAAGCGCTGTGGTGCAGCACCATTGCTGCGACCCGCACGGTACACCCGCGCACCTCAGACTGTGTTGCCCCTGCTGGGCACAGGGGCAAGGGCGGGCACCACGCCCACATAGCGCCCACGGGGGCGGATCACCTGCACCACGTCCAGTTGCTCCATGCAGTGCGCCAGCAGCCCGACGCTGCGCGCGGTGGCGAACAGGCCAAAGGCCGCGTCGGCCGGCAACCGGCCGTGCGCCACCAGGGCCACCAACGCGACATCGATGTTGGGCAGCAGCCCGGTCTGCTGGGTCACCTTCTCGATGAAGCGCGCGATCACCCGCGGCGGCTCGAACAAGGCCAGCAAGGCGGCCGCGCGCGGGTCGCCGTCGGGGTAGAGGAAGTGGCCGAAGCCGGCCAGGGGCAGGCCATTGGACAGGTAGTGCGCCACCACCCGGTCCTCGCCCTGGCGCTCCACCTCGTCGAACAAGGCGCGCACGCGGCCGGTGGCGTCACCGTGCAGCGGCCCCGACAAGGTCGTCAGCCCCGCCAGCAGGCAGGCTGGCAGCGAGGCGCCGGTCGACGCCGCGATGCGCGTGGCAAAGGCCGAGCTGGTCAGTTCGTGGTCGGCCAGCAGCACCAGGGCCGTGCGCAGCAACTCCCCCATCGGGGCCGTCTGTTTCCAGCCCTGGGCAAAACGCCGGTGCAGCGGCTGTGATCCCCCCTGGCGGGCGCCAAAGGCATTGGCCAGCTGCCCGACCAGGTTCTGCGCCTCGATGTGCAGCACCCGCGTCAGGCGCCCCCGCGTGGAATGCCCGTTGGCCGCCAGGCCGGCCAGGGCCGTGAACGCGGCCACCCTGCCGGGCGGTGACACGGGCGCGCTTGCGGGGGCCGAAAAGTCCACCGCCTGCTCGGCGCCCCACAACAAGCCAGCCACCGCTTCCAGGGTGCCCGTGCGCGCCAGG
The DNA here is from genome assembly GCF_038440225.1 of Hydrogenophaga sp. OTU3427. Lineage (NCBI taxonomy): Bacteria > Pseudomonadati > Pseudomonadota > Betaproteobacteria > Burkholderiales > Comamonadaceae > Hydrogenophaga > Hydrogenophaga sp. OTU3427. Next base: position 29,392 of record NZ_JASATI010000026.1, read on the forward strand.
TCCACCGCGTCCTGGCCCCGGTAGTGCGGGCGCCCACGGAAAAAGGCGGTCAGGGCGGTCGGGATGCTGGGCTCGGCGCCGAACAGCGCGTTGGCGGCCAGGGTCTCGTGCTTGCGGCCGTCCTGCTTGCGCTTGGCCAGGCCGGCCACGTCCTCGGCGCGGTACAGGCTGCGCCGCGTGTCGGCCGGGTCGGGCATGACTTCGAGCTTGCCACGGCTCACGTAGGCGTACACCGTCTGCGCGCGCACGCCCAGGAGACGGCAGGCTTCGTCCAGGGAAATCCAGGTGGCCATGGGGTTTGTGTGTCTTTATACATTGATTTTATACATCAATATTGACGTTTTGATCAAGCACAAATTAGGATCTGCCCACGACTTCCACGTTGGCCCCCTCTGAGCAACACGCCCATGAAACCCCAGGTCCTGCAACTCAACCCCATCCTGATTCCCTCGGTCAACGACGCGCTCGCGTCGCGCTACACCGTCCACAAGTATTTCGAACTGAGCGGCGACAAGGCCGCCTGGCTGCGCGAGCACGGCAGCGCCATCGCCGCCGTCATCACCGGCGGCCACACCGGCATCTCGCGGGCCATGCTGGAGCAGCTGCCCGGACTCCAGGTTGTGGCCGTCAATGGCGTCGGCACGGACGCGGTCGACCTGGCCTACTGCCGGCAGCGCCGGCTGCCGGTGACGGCAACGCTGGGCGCGCTGACGGAGGACGTGGCCGACCTGGCCATCGGCCTGCTGATCGCGGCCTGCCGCAACCTGTGCGCTGGCGACCGCTTCGTGCGCGACGGCCAATGGCCGCTGCACCCGCAGCCCAGCGCCATCCCGCTGGCCCGCCGCTTCAGCGGCATGCAGGTGGGCATCGTCGGCATGGGCCGGGTGGGCCGCGCGGTCGCCCAGCGGGCGCAAGCCTTCGGCTGCCCCATCAGCTACACCGACCTGCAGCCCTTTGGCGACGTGCCCCACCGCTTCGTGGCCGATCTGGTGGATCTGGCGCGCGACGCCGACGCGCTGGTGCTGTGCGCGGCCGCCGACCAGGCCGAAGGCATCGTCAACGCCGCCGTGCTCGACGCCCTGGGGTCGCGCGGTTTCCTGGTCAACGTGGCGCGTGGTCGCCTGGTCAACGAAAGCGACCTGGCCGAGGCCGTCGCCGCCGGCCGAATCGCGGGCGCCGGCCTCGATGTGTTCGTCGACGAGCCCCACGTGCCGCAGGCGCTGCGCCAATCCGACCGTGTCACCCTGCAAGCCCACCGCGCCAGCGCCACCTGGGAAACCCGCAGCGCCATGGCCCACATGGTGCTGGACAGCCTGGCCCAGGCGCTCGCGGGCGAACGCCCGGCCATGAGCCTGACGACCTGACCCCCCGGGGTCCATCCCCGGCCGAACCGATTTCCATACAGACAACGGAGACAAGACCATGATCCAGCGACGCTTCACCTTCCCCCTGGGCCTTGCCCTGGGCCTGAGCCTGTGCACCCTGGCCGCCGCGCCCAGCTTCGCGCAGACCTTCCCCTCGCGGCCCGTGACCCTGGTGGTGCCCTTCCCGCCGGGCGGCGGCACCGACACCGGCGGCCGTGTCATCGCCGAACAGCTGAGCCGGCGCTGGGGCCAGCCGGTCGTCGTGGAGAACAAGGGCGGCGCGGCCGGCCAGATCGGTGCCGACTTCGTCGCCAAGTCCCGCCCCGATGGCCACACGCTGCTGCTGGGCAACGTCGGCACGCAAGCGATCAACCCCTCGCTCTACCCCAAGATGCCCTACGACGCCGACAAGGCCTTCGCCCCGGTGTCGCTGGTGGCCGAACTGCCTCTGGCCCTGATGGTCAACCCGTCGGTGCCGGCGAAAACGGCGGCCGAGTTCGTCGCCCTGGCCAAGTCCAAGCCGGGCCAGATGAGCTACAGCAGCTCGGGCGCCGGCGGCGCGCCGCACCTGGCGGCCGAGATGTTCAAGGACCAGACCGGCGCCTTCATCCTGCACGTGCCCTACCGCGGTGGCGGCCCGGCCATCGCCGACCTGCTGGCCGGCCACGTGCAGCTGTCCTTCATGACGGTGCTGGAGGCCTCCGGCCACATCAAGGCCGGCAAGCTGCGCGCGCTGGCGGTGACCGGCGACAAGCGCGTGCCGGCCTTTCCCGAGGTGCCCACGCTGGCCGAGGGCGTGATTCCCGGCTTCAACGCGATTTCGTGGATCGGCCTGCTGGCGCCCGCCGGCACCCCCCAGGAGGTGCAGGACAAGATCGCCGCCGACGTGCGCGCCGTGTTGTCCGACGAAGCGGTCAAGGCACGCTTCGTGACCCTGGGCGGCCTGCCGCGCGCGACCTCGCCGCAGGAGTTCACCCAACTGATCGCGGACGACCGGGCACGTTTTGCCCAGATCATCCGCAGCCGCAAGATCACGGTCGAATGAGCGCGACAGCGATGGCAGCCTTCGTGCTGCCGCCGCCCGCCCCCACCACCCTGGCGGTGGCGGGCACGGACGCGGTGTTCCCGGTCGGCCGCGTGTTCTGCATCGGCCGCAACTACCGCTGGGCCGCCGGCGAAACCCGGCCGGACGCCATGCCGGCCTGGTTCATGAAGCCGGCCAGCGCCGTGGTGCCGGCGCAGGGCGTGTTGCCCTACCCGCCCGGCACCACGGACTTTTGCCACGAGATCGAGCTGGTCGTGGCCATCGGCCAGGGCGGGCGCGACATCGCCCCGGCCGATGCCGAGGCGCGTCACATCTGGGGCTATGCCGCCGGCCTGGACCTGACGCTGCGCGACCTGCAGCAGCAGGCCAAACAGGCGGGCGGCCCCTGGGAGGCCGCCAAGGCCTTCGACCACGCGGCCCCCTGCACACCGCTGGTCCCGGCCACGGTGGGTGGCCACCCGCGCCAAGGCGCCATCTGGCTGGCGGTCAACGGCGTGGAGCGGCAGCGCGCCGACCTGGCCGACCTGCTGTGGCCCGTGCCCGAGCTGGTGGCCATGCTCTCGCGCTCGGTGGCGCTGCGCCCGGGCGACCTGATCTTCACCGGTACGCCCGCCGGTGTCGGTCCGCTGCAAGCTGGTGACACCCTGGCCGGCGGCGTCGCCGGCATCGGCCAGTTCACACTGCACGTTCACACACCCTGACAGGAGCTTCACCTTGACCCACACCCCTTCCCCCCAGATCGCCCTCGTCACCGGCGCGGGCAGCGGCATTGGCCGCGCCGTGGCCCTGGGCCTGCTGGACGACGGCTGGCGCGTCGTGCTGGCGGGCCGCCGGGCCGAGCCGCTGCAGACCCTGGCGGTCGAGGCCGAGGCGCGCGGCCAGGCCGCGCTGGCCGTGCCCACCGACGTGACCGACCCCGCCAGCGTGGAGGCCCTGTTCGGCACCATCGAGAAGACCTTCGGCCGGCTGGACCTGCTGTTCAACAACGCGGGCGTCAACGCCCCGGCGGTGCCCATGGACGAGCTGCCGCTGGACAAGTGGTTCAGCGTGATCAACACCAACGTGACCGGCGTCTACCTGTGCGCGCGCGCGGCCTTCGGGCTGATGCGCCGCCAGGCGCCTCAGGGCGGGCGCATCATCAACAACGGCTCGATCTCGGCGCACACGCCGCGCCCCTTCAGTGCCCCCTACACCGCCAGCAAACACGCGGTGTCGGGCCTGACCAAGGCCCTTGCGCTGGACGGCCGTCCCTTCCACATCGTGGCCAGCCAGATCGACATCGGCAACGCGCTGACCGAGCTGTCCGAGCGCATGACACGCGGCGTGCTGCAGGCCAACGGCACGGTGGCCACCGAACCCATGATGGACGCGCGCCACGTGGCCGACGCGGTGCGCCACATCGCCGCGCTGCCGCTGAGCACCAACGTGCTGAACATGACCGTCATGGCCAGCGCCATGCCCTTCGTGGGCCGCGGCTGATTCCGACAACACCCCAAGGAGACACAACGATGCAACGCAAGACCCTGATCCACGCCCTGGCCCTCGCGGCCACGCTGTCGCTGGCGCCCACGCTGGCCACGGCCCAGGCCTACCCCACACGCACCCTCAAGATCATCGTGCCGGCCCCGCCGGGGGGTGCCATCGATCTCATCGCCCGCGTCGTCGGCGACAAGCTGGCCAACTCGCTCGGGCAGCCGGTCATCGTGGACAACCGGCCGGGCGCGTCCAACAACCTGGGCACGGACGTGCTGGCCAAGTCCGCGCCCGACGGCTACACCATCGGCATCGTGGGCGGCAGCCACAACACCAACAAATTCCTGTTCAAGAGCCTGGGCTGGGACCCGGAGAAAAGCTTCGAGCCCATCGTCTACACCCACGTGGTGCCGCTGGTGTTCGCCATCCACCCGCAGATTCCGGCCAAGACCTTGCCCGAATTCGTGGCCTGGATGAAGGCCCATCCGGACCAGGCCAAGATCGCCACCTCGGGCCGTGGCAGCGCGCAGGAAATGGCGGCCGAAATGTTCCGCATGGCGGCGGCCGGCACCCCCATGCTGCTGGTCCCCTACAAGGGCTCGTCCGCCGCCCACCCCGACCTGCTGGCCGGACGCACCGCGCTCTACATCGACACCATCAGCGCCATCCAGCAGCAGGTCAAGGCCGGCAACGTGCGCGCCGTCGCGGTGTCCACCCTCAGGCGCAGCTCGGCCCTGCCGGACGTGCCGACCGCCGACGAACAAGGCCTCAAGGGCTATGACGCCAACACCAACGGCGGCTTCCTGGCGCCGGCCGGCACGCCCGCGGCCATCGTCGCCCGGCTCAACACCGAGATCAACGCCGCGCTCAAGCTGCCCGATGTGCGCGCCAAGCTCGAAGCTGCCGGCATCGAGATCCAGGGCGGCACGCCACAGGACTACGCGGCGCTGATCCGCGCCGACCTGGCGAAATGGGGCAAGGTCGTCAAGGAAGCGGGCATTCCCATGGAGTGAAGTGGAGGGTGGCCTGGGCGCGCCCGGGCGCTCAGCCGCGCGGGTGGTGCCGGGCGTGCAGGTCCTTGAGCCGCTCGCGCGCCACGTGGGTGTAGATGGTGGTGGTGGAGATGTCGGCGTGGCCCAGCAGCATCTGCACCGCGCGCAGGTCGGCGCCGTGGTTGAGCAGATGCGTGGCGAAGGCGTGGCGCAGCGTGTGCGGCGACAGCGGGCTGCGGATGCCGGCCGCCAGCGCGTGTTTTTTCACCAGGGTCCAGAACATCACCCGCGTCATGCCGGCGCCGCGCGCGGTCACGAACAGGTCCTCTGTCTGCTGCCCGCCCAGGATGGTGGCACGCGCCTCGGCCAGGTAGCGCAACAGCCACTCGCCGGCCAGCAGGCCGAAGGGCACCAGGCGCTCCTTGTTGCCCTTGCCGGTGACGCGCAGCACGTGTTCGCTCAGGCTGACCTGAAAGGTCCGCAGGTCCACCAGCTCGCTGACCCGCAGGCCGCTGGCGTACATCAGCTCCAGCATGGCGCGGTCGCGCAGGCCCAGCGGCGTACCCACGTCGGGCGCGCCCAGCAAGGCCTCCACCTGCGCCTCGCTCAGGGTCTTGGGCACGCGCAGCGGCTGCTTGGCGGCCTGCAGGCGCAGGGTGGGGTCGGCGGTGATGAGGCGCTCGCGCAGCGCCCAGCGGAAGTAGCGCTTGAACACGGTCAGGCGCCGGTTGGCGGTGGTCGCGCGGGTCTGCGCGTGGCGGGCGGCGAAGTAGCCGTTGAGGTCCGCCTCGGTGCAGGCGCTCAGCGCCCGGCCCTGCACGGCCAGCCACTGGCCCAGCATCACCAGGTCACGGCGGTAGGCGTCGAGCGTGTTGCGCGACAGGCCTTCCTCGAGCCAGAGGGCATCGACAAAGGCGCCGGCGTCCGCCTCTGCGGCGGCCAGCAGCGCCGGATCGGCTTCAGTCAAGTTTCAACTTCTGCTTGTCCACCACCTGTTTGTAGATCGCCAGCTCGGCCTTGATCTGTTCGCTGAACTCGGCCGGCGTGTTGGCCACGATCAGCGAGCCGGTGTCCTCGATGCGCTTGCGCACGGCCGGGTCCTGCAGCGCCTTCACGGCGGCGGCATGCACCTTGTTGACGATGTCGGGCGGCGTGCCCTTGGGCGCCAGCAGCCCGTAATAGGCCATGCGGTTGACCGGCTCCAGGCCCACTTCCTTGAAGGTGGGCACGTTGGGCAGCTCTTTCAGGCGCTGGGGCGCGGCGACCACGATGGGCACCAGCTTGCCGGTGTTGATGAAGGGCAACGCCGACGGCAGGTTGTCAAAGATGATGGGCACCTGGCCCGCGATGGTGTCGTTGAGGGCCGGGCCGGCGCCACGGTAGGGGATGTGGGTGATGAAGGTGCCCGAGAGGTTCTTGAACAGCTCCGTCTGCAGGTGGCCGATGCCACCGGTGCCCGACGACGCGTAGGAATACTTGCCCGGCGACTTCTTCAACTCGGCCAGGAAGGCCTTGTAGTCCTTGGCCGGGAAACTGGGGTGCACCGCGATCACATTGGGTGTGGCGGCGATGTTGATGATGGGGATGAAGTCGGTCAGCGGGTTGTAGCTGATCTTGGGGTTGATGGCCGGGTTGGCCGCGGTGGTGGACACCGTCGCCATGCCCAGCAGGTAGCCATCGGGCGCGGCACGCGCAAGCTCGGTGGCTCCCACCACGCCGCCACCGCCGGCCTTGTTCTCCACCACCACCGACTGGCCCAGCTCCTTGCCCAACGGCTCGGACATGACACGCGCGACGATGTCGGTGGTGCCACCGGGTGCAAAAGGCACCTGCAACTTGACCGGGCGGTTGGGGTAGGCCTGCGCCCAGACGCTGCCACTCAAGGTGGCCAGCGCGGCCAGAGCCAAGACTTCACGGCGGAACATCATGCAAGGGTCTCCTGTGGGGAAATAAATGACGGGTTCGGCAAGCCGCGGCCAGCCTCAGGCGATTGAATATAAATGAGCGCACGGAGTTCCCTGTACGCACATTCCCCCAAGGGCAAACCCTTGTATCCTCGCCCGGTGAACTTCGCCCAACTGCTGTTTCCCGACTTCTCGCTCATCCTGATCGGCTACCTGCTGTGCCGCCTGACGGCCCTGAACCGCAAGGTCTGGGAGCAGGTCGACAGCCTGGTCTACTACTGCCTGTTTCCCACCCTGCTGTTCCGCTCCATCGTCAAGAGCCCGCTGGACCTGGGCGCCACCTCGGGCCTGATCGGCGCCGGGCTCGGCCTGGCGGTGGTGGCGATCGCGCTGGCCTATTCCCTGCCCCACTGGCCCTGGCTGGGCCGGCGGCTGGACCCGCGCATGCACGCGGCCAGCGCCCAGGTGGGCTTCCGCTTCAACTCCTTCATCGCCCTCGCCCTGGCCGACAAGGTGGCCGGGCCTCAGGGCCTGCAACTCATCGCCGTGCTGATCGGCTTCTGCGTGCCCATCTTCAACACCGGCGCGGTGTGGCCGATGGCGAAACACGCCCAGCGCGGCTTCGCCCGCGAGCTGCTGCGCAACCCGCTGATCATCGGCACGGGCAGTGGCCTGATCGCCAACCTGATGGGCCTGCAGATACCGCCCTGGCTGGACCCCACCGTCAACCGCATCGGCCAGGCCTCGCTGGCCCTGGGCCTGATGGCCGCTGGCGCCGGCATGCAGCTGGGCAGCCTGGCCAGCGCCAAGGCCCTGGGCGTGGCGGTGCTGTCGCTCAAGCACTTCGTGTTGCCGCTGGTGGCCTGGGGCATGTCCCGCCTGTTCGCGCTCGACCCGACCCAGACGCTGGTGCTGCTGATGTTCTCGTCGGTGCCCACGGCATCGAGCTGCTACGTGCTGGCCGCGCGCATGGGCTACAACGGCGCCTACGTGGCCGGCCTGGTCACCCTGTCCACGCTGCTGGGCATGGTGAGCCTGCCGTTCGCGCTGGGGGTGCTGGCGGCGCTGTAGCGCGCCGGTACGCAGCCCTCAGTCGCTGAGCTTCTGTATATAGAGCTGGTTCAGCGGTGCCTTCAGGATCTGCAGCTTGCGGCAGTAGAGGTTGGTGAAGGCGTCGATGGCGGGCTTGGGGCAGCGGATCGGATCGGTGCCATAGGGCAGCGACTCCTGCCACAGGTAGTCGTCGAAGGCCATCACCCCCTGGGGCTTCAACAGCCGAAAGCCCAGCACCGCGTCGCACAGCACGTCGGGTGCCTGGTGTGAGCCATCGACATAGATGAAGTCGAAATGGTTCTGCTTCTCGGCCGCCACCAGCCGGGACAGCTCGAAGTCGCTGTAACCTTTGTGGACCACCAGGTCCACCCGGTGCGTCGCCCGGCCGATGGCCAGCCGCGTGTTGTGGTGGAAGCGCCGTTCCACCGCCGACATGTCGGCCTGCACATAACCCCCAGGCTGGTGCTCGACCCCACCTTCCCAGGTGTCGATGCAGTGGATCTCGATGTCATGGTGCCGGGCCTGCCGCTCGATCAGGTAGCAGGTGCTGGCACCTTCGTAGGCGCCTATCTCCAGGATGCGGGTCGGGTTGATGTCCGGCATGAGCTGGTCCCAGACACCCCGCGCCGTGCCTTCGAACCACTGGTTGGTGAATTGGTAGTCGCCGTGGTCGTTCGTGAATCTCATGGTCTGCGTCGGTGGCTGTGCGGTCCCAGGCGATTCTAAGGAGCGCCACCCCGCCCTCAGCGCGCCTGACGCAGCACCAGATCGATCCGCCGCTGCAGCCGTGCCGCTTCCTCGCCTTGCCCAGCGGCCTGGGCACGCTGCTGCGCCAGCTGCAACCAGGCCAGCAAGGGCCGGCGCAAGCCCTGGGCGCTGGCGGTGTCGACCGCCAGCACGATCACACCGGGCGTGGCACGTCCGGTGCGCAGCAGCACGCCGGCCGCCACCAGGCGCGACAGCGGGTCGGTGATGGCCGTCAGCCGCGCTTCGGCCGCCGCCGGCACAGCGTTCACCAGCGTCCGGTGCGCTTCGGGCAAACGCTCGGCATCGGTGGGTTGGGTCTGCTGGGCCAGCAGGTAGCGCGCATAGGCCTGTTCGGGCGCCGCCGCGTCCGCGGCCAGGAACTGGTAGGCCGGGCAGTCGTTGAATTCGAGGCTGGCCACTTCGGCCGCGCAGCGCAGCAGCTCGCTGCGGGCCACCCGCGCCGGCTGGCCGGTGCTGGCAACCTCGCGGCGCGCGCGCTCGAACTCCACCGCAGCCACCCGGCTGTTGCCCACCAGGTAGGCAGACACCGCGCGCTCGGTGGCACCGTGGGCGTTGACCGCCCAGTCGGGCACCGGCGGAGAGCTGCTGCAGGCGCCGAGCAAGGCCAGCAGGCCAAGCAAGCAGCCCAGGCGGACGATGGGGGACGCGGAGCGGCCAGGCCGAGGGACACCGCCGGGCCGGCTTTGCCGGACGGCCGGTGTCGCCCCCTCGAGGGGGGATGCGGCCACGCGCAGCGGGCAAGCGACGGGGGTGGGCTTCGTCATGGCAGCTTGATCTCGGTGTCGCGGGCGAAAGGCCACTTGCGGTTGATCTCGTTGACCAGGGACTCGACCTTGCGCAGGCTGGCCTCCACCTCTGCGCGCAGGCTGCCCAGATCGGTCGAGGCCTCGCGGGTGTTGCTGGCGATGGCCTGGGCCTCCACCAGCACGGCATCCACCTTCCTGAGGCTTTGGCGGGCCTCGCCCAGCGCGGTGTTCATCTGCTTCACCAGGGCCTGCACGTCGGTCACCAGCCCATCGTCGCCCAGCACCCGGCGGTCGGCGTTGGCCACCAGGCCTTCGGTGCGCGCGGTCAGGCTGTTGAGCCGCTGCATCAGCGTGTCGGCCTGGGCCAGGGTGGCGGCCAGGCGGCGGCGGTCGTCGTCGTTGCCTGCCAGCACGCCCAGGGCGCCCTGTGGGCCATTGAGCTTTTCGGTCAACACACGCATCTGGTTCAAGGTGGTGTTGAGCGCCGCATCGGCGCCGGTCATGGCGGTCAGGTTGTTGAGCAGTTCGCGCGCGGTGGCCACCACCTGCGGGATCTCTGCCGTGGCATCGCCCACCAGAACGCGCCGTTCGGCGCCATCGGGCAGCGGTGCGTCGTCCAGCACGCCGCTGTAGGCGCGCAGGCGCACGCTGCCCACCAGGCTGCGCTCCATGGTGAAGACGCTGCTCACGCGCAGCCAGCGGGCGTCGCGCCTGGGCACGTCCACCACGATGCGGGCATTGCCCACGTCGGACAGTTCAATGCGGCGCACCCGGCCGATGGGAAAACCGGAGAAGGTGAGGTCCATGCCCACGGTCACGCCTTCGGAATCGTCGGCCACCAACACCACGGTCTGGCTGGCCTCGAAGGCCCCACGCGCGTACAGCAGGTACAGGCCCGACCCCAGCACCAGCAGCACGAACAGCACCATCAGCAGCGCGGCCTTGAACTCGATGCGGGTCAGGCCGGGCGCCGTGTTGGGTGGGTCGGCGGGAGATGGCGATGGAGAAACCACAGGGTGCGTATCCGGAGAAGAAGGTCAATAGTAGTTGCCCAGCAGCGACAAGGCTTCGAACAACAGCAACATCATGAACATGCGCACCAGGCCCTGCAACTCGGCGCTGGCGGCCGCGCCCAGACCGGGGCGCCCGGGAGGCGCCGTCCAGGTGGCGGCGGCCATGGGCACCACCGCCACCGCCAGGCTGAACAGCAGGGTCTTGACCACGAACACCAGCGTGACCGCCGGGCCGAACACCTGGCCCACGGTGCGGGTGTAGGCGGCCCAGCCAAAGGGCGTGAAGCCGTAGACCACGAGGTAGCTCACCACCAGCGTGACCACCGCGCTGAAGGCGGTGAGCAGCCAGACCGCGAACACGCCGGCCACCACGCGGGGCAACACCTCCTGGCGCATGGGGTCGATGCCCTGGGCGCTGAGCGCGGCGAAGCGGCCACTGGCGCGCAGCGTGGCCACTTCGGAGCCATAGGGGATGGCGCAGCGCATGGCCACGAACAAGGCCGCCGCGAGGGGCAGCAACTCCAGCACCAACACACGCACCACCATCTCCAGCGCGTAGCGCGACAGGCCATAGCTCTGCGCCGACACCAGCACGATGCGCACCAGCACCAGGCTGAAGAAACCAAACATCAGCACGTACCACAGCAACGACGGCCCGGCCGACTGGTAGATGTGCCGCGCCATCACCGGGCGCAGCGCGCGCGGGTAGCTGCCGGGCGACAAGGCCCAGGCCATGATCTGCGCCGCCAGCCGCGCGATGTAGACCCACTGCGCGCTCCAGCGCAGCGAGGCCCGGCCCATGTCGCGCAGGGTCTGGAGCAGGAGCGGCTCGGTGGTCATGCCCCCATCGTATCGGACGCTTGCGCCAGCGCCCAGGCCACGTGTTCGCGCACCAGTTCGCTCGGGTGGGCGGCGCGGGCCTGCAGCGCGGCCCGCAGGGGCTCGGGCTCGGCGCCAACGGCCAGCGCGTTGCCGAGGGCCACGGCGATGTTGCGCAGCCAGCGTTCGTGGCCGATGCGGCGGATGGCGCTGCCCTCGGTGCGCCGCAGGAATTCGGCTTCTTCCCAGGCAAACAGCTGCACCAGCGTGGCATCGCTCATGCCGGCGCGCGGCTCGAAATCGGGCAAGGGGCTGCGCTGGGCGAACTTGTTCCAGGGGCAGGCCAGCTGGCAGTCGTCGCAGCCGTAGATGCGGTTGCCCAGCAGCGGTCGCAGCTCGGTCGGGATGGGGCCGGCGTGCTCGATGGTCAGGTAAGAAATGCAACGCCTTGCATCCAGCCGGTAAGGGGCGACGATGGCACCCGTGGGGCAGGCCGTGATGCAGGCCGAACACTGACCACAGTGGGCCGTGGTGGGCGCGGTGGGCGGCAGCGCCATGTCCACGAAGACCTCGCCCAGGAAAAACATGGAGCCCGCCTCGCGCTGCAGCACCAGGGTGTGTTTGCCGCGCCAGCCCAGGCCGCTGCGCACCGCCAGCTCGGCCTCCAGCACCGGGGCCGAATCGGTGAAGGCGCGGTGGGCCAGCGGCGCCACCGCCTGGCCAATGCGCTCGCCCAGCTTCTGCAGCCGCTGGCGGAACACCTTGTGGTAGTCGCGGCCCCGCGCATAAAGGGATATCACGGCCTCGCCGGGGCGGTTCAGGCGGCCCAGTTCGTGGATGGGCCAGCCCTCGGGCGTGTCGCGCGGCAGGTAGTCCAGGCGCGCGGTGATCACGCTCAGCGTGCCGGGCAGCAACTCGGCCGGGCGGGCGCGCTTGAGGCCATGCTGGGCCATGTAGCCCATCTCGCCGTGGTGGCCGGCGGCCAGCCAGGCCAGCAGGCCGGGCTCGGCGCTCGAAAGATCCACACCGGCCACGCCAATTTGGGAAAATCCCAATTCCCGGCCCCAGGCCTGAATTTGCGAGACAAGTTGAGCAGCATCGGACACAACGCGATTGTAGGCAGCGCCCCCCCACCGGGCGCCGTGTGGCGCACCCCGTTGCTGGGCGAGGCGCAGACCCAGGCCCTGGCGGAGCGGCTGGCCCATTCGCCGGCACTGGCCAACGCGGTGATCGCGCTGCACGGCGACCTCGGCGCCGGCAAGACCACGCTGGTGCGCCACCTGCTGCGGGCACTGGGCGTGGGCGGGCGCATCAAGAGCCCGACCTACACCGTGGTCGAGCCCCACGAAGCCCCGTGGCCGTCGGCCTGGGGCGCCGCGCCCCACCCCACCCTGGCCATCTCGCACTTCGACTTCTACCGCTTCGCCGATCCGCGCGAATGGGAGGACGCCGGCTTCCGCGAACTTTTCGCCCAGCCCGGCCTCAAGCTGGTGGAGTGGCCCGAGAAGGCCCAGGGCGTCATGCCCACGCCCGACGCCGACCTCATACTGGAGCCCATGGACGACCACGACGACTGCCGCCGCCTCAGCCTGTTTGCCCGCAGCCCCACCGGCGCCCGCCTGCTGGAGGCGCTGGCCCCATGAAGCGGCGCGACCTGCTGACCTCCGGTTCCCTGGTGCTGCTGATCGGCGCCCACCAGCTGGCGCATGGCGCCTCGGTGGTGGCGGTGCGCATCTGGCCCGCGCCCGACTACACCCGCGTGACCATCGAATCCGATGGCGCGCTCAAGGCACGCCAGTTCTTCGTCTCCGACCCGCCGCGCCTGGCGGTGGACATCGAAGGCATCGACCTGTTGCCGGGCCTGCGCGAGCTGCTGGGCAAGGTGCGCTCGGACGACCCCAACATCGCTGGCCTGCGGGTGGCGCAGAACGCACCCAATGTCGTGCGGCTGGTGATCGACCTCAAGAAACCCATCACGCCCCAGGTCTTCAGCCTCGACCCGGTGGCCGCCTACCAGCACCGGCTGGTGTTCGACCTCTACCCAGTGACACCGCCCGACCCACTCGAAGACTTCATTGCCCAGCGCCTGAAGGAACTGGCGCCCGGCATGTCGGCGCCCGAGGGCCCCTCCTCCTCGGCGGCCCGCCCGGCGCCGGCCCACGATCCGCTGGGCGACCTGATCGCTCAGCGCGCCGAGCGGCCCGTGCGCGAGCCCGAGATCTTTGCCCCGCCGGCCAAACCCGCCGATGCCAGACCCGCGCCGGCCACGCCCGCCATCACCCGGCGCGACGACTTCAAGGGCGCGCAGACCGACCGCCTCATCATCGTCGCGCTGGACCCCGGCCACGGCGGCGAGGACCCGGGCGCCATCGGCCCCGGCGGCACACAGGAGAAAAACGTGGTGCTGCAGGTCGCGCACAAGCTGCGCGCGCGCATCAACGCGGCCCAGGTCAACGGCAACCAGATGCGCGCCTTCATGACCCGCGATGCCGACTTCTTCGTGCCCCTGCACGTGCGGGTGGACAAGGCCCGCCGCGTGCAGGCCGACCTGTTCGTGAGCCTCCACGCCGACGCCTTCTTCACCCCCCGCCCGCAGGGTGCCAGCGTCTACGCGCTCAGCGACAAGGGCGCCTCCAGCGCGGCCGCGCGCTGGATGGCCGACAAGGAAAACAAGGCCGACCTGGTGGGAGGCATCAACCTCGGCAGCCAGGACGCCGGCGTGCGCCGCGTGCTGCTGGACATGAGCACCACCGCCCAGATCAACGACAGCCTCAAGTTCGGCAGCGCCCTGCTGGGCGAGATCGGCCGCGTGGGCAAGCTGCACAAGCCGCGCGTGGAACAGGCCGGGTTTGCGGTGCTGCGCGCGCCCGACATCCCCAGCGTGCTGGTCGAGACCGCCTTCATCAGCAACCCCGACGAAGAGCAGCGCCTCAACGACCCAGCCTACCAGAACGAACTGGCCGACGCCCTGATGCGCGGCATCGTGCGCTACTTCGCCCGCAATCCGCCGCTGGCGCGGACGCGGCAGATGTCCTGAGCCAGCGGCCTCAGGCCGCCGGCTTCCCCTCGGCCCGCGACGCCCGCCAGGCGCCGAACATCGCGATCAGGCCCGGCACGATGATCATGGCCCAGATGATCTTGCTCAGGTGGGTCTGCACCCAGGGCAGATTGCCGAACAGGTAGCCGGCGCCGGTCAGGCCCACGACCCAGATCAGCGCGCCGATCACGTTGTAGAAGGTGAAGGTGCTGCGGGTCATTTCGGCCACGCCGGCCACAAAGGGCACGAAGGTGCGCACGAAGGGCATGAAGCGCGCGAGGATGACGGTGATGCCACCGTAGCGCTCATAAAAGGCGTGGGCGCGGTCGAAGGCCTTGCGGTTGAAGAAGCGGGATTGTTCCCACTGGAACACCTTGGGCCCGATGTGGCGGCCGATGCTGTAGTTGAGCTGGTCGCCCAGGATGGCCGCCACCACCAGCAGGGCCATGGCCAGGGGCAGGCTCATGAGGCCGGCGCCACACAGCGCGCCCACCACGAACAGCAGCGAATCCCCTGGCAGGAAAGGCATGACCACCACGCCGGTCTCGACGAAGATGATCAGGAACAGCAGCGCGTAGACCCAGGCACCGTAGGTTTGCACGAAGGCCTCCAGGTGGGCGTCCACGTGCAGGATGAAGTCGATCAGGGTCGCAATGAATTCCATGGGAGGGGATTATCGGTGCGGCCTAAAATCGGCCCGTGAACGCCCCCCACGACCTGCCCGCCCCGACCGCCCAGCGCCGCCCCATCCTGGAGCTGCCCGACGAACTGATCAGCCAGATCGCCGCCGGCGAAGTGGTGGAACGCCCCGCCTCGGTGGTCCGCGAGCTGGTGGACAACGCGCTCGATGCGGGCGCGCGCCAGGTCACCGTGCGCCTGCTGGCCGGTGGCGTGCGCCTGATCGCGGTCGAGGACGATGGCCTGGGCATCCCGCCGGCCGAGCTGCCGGTGGCGCTCAAGCGCCACGCCACCAGCAAGATCCGCTCGCTGGATGACCTCGAATCGGTGGGCACCATGGGGTTCCGGGGCGAGGCGCTGGCCGCCATCGCCTCGGTGGCCGAACTCAGCCTGCTCTCGCGCCCGCAGGTGGCCGAGGCCGGCGCCGACCACGCCTGGCTGCTCAACGGCCGCACCGGCGAGCTGAGCCCGGCGCCTCGCGGCGTGGGCACCAGCGTCGAGGTGCGCGAGTTGTTCTACAGCACGCCGGCGCGGCGCAAGTTCCTCAAGACCGACGCCACCGAACTCGCCCACTGCGTGGAAGCCGTGCGTCGCCACGCCCTGGCCCGCCCCGACGTGGCGTTTGCCGTCTGGCACGAAGGCAAGCTGGTCGAGCAGTGGCGCGCGGCGCCGCCCGGTGCCCTGCCCGACGAGGCCCTGGCCCAGCGCCTGGGCGACGTGCTGGGCCGCGAGTTCATGGACAACAGCCTGGCCGTGGCCTGGCAAAGCAGCAGCGAACACCCGCACCCCATCCGCGTGTGGGGGCGCGTGGGCACGCCCGACTTCGCCCGCGCGCGCGCCGACCAGCAGTTCGCCTACGTCAACGGCCGCTTCGTGCGCGACAAGGTGGTGGGCCACGCCGCCCGCGCCGCCTTCGAGGACGTGCTGCACGGCCACCGCCAGCCGGTCTACGCGCTGTTCATCGAACTCGACGCCCGCCGGGTCGACGTCAACGTGCACCCGACCAAGATCGAGGTGCGTTTCCGCGACAGCCGCGAGGTGCACCAGGCCGTGCGGCACGCGGTCGAGGACGCGCTGGCGGCCTCGCGCGCCGGCCAGCAGCCCACCGCCACGCAGTCACCGGCCGAGGCACCGTTGATGCACCTGGCCTCGCCCGCCTGGCAGAGCCCGCTGCACCTGGCCTCGCCCGCCTGGCAGAGCCCGCTGCCCCTGGCCGAGCGCGCCGCCGACACCGATGGCGGCGACCGCTGGGCCGCGCCGTCCGCCAGCCCGTTCACCTACCGTCCCAGTTCGCCGCCCCAGGCCGGCCACGCGGTGCGCGACCTCGCGGCCTTGTGGTCGCCCACCGGCGGCGAGCGGACGGTCGAGCCGGCGCCGGCGCCAGCCACCGACACCGGACCGACACCTGCCACCTGGCCCCTGGGCCGCGCCATCGCCCAGCTGCACGGCGTCTACGTGCTGGCCGAAAACGCGCAGGGCCTGGTGCTGGTGGACATGCACGCGGCCCACGAGCGCATCGTCTACGAACGCCTCAAGCAGCAGCTCGACGCCGGCCCCGAGGCCGCGCTGTCCAGCCAGCCGCTGCTGATCCCGGCCACCTTCGCCGCCACGCCGGCCGAGGTGGCCACGGCCGAAGCCAGCACCGAGGCCTTGTTGCAGCTGGGCCTGGAGATCACGCCGTTTTCGCCCCAGACCCTGGCGGTGCGCGCCGTGCCCGCCACCCTGGCCAGCGGCGATGCCGTGGCGCTGGCGCGCAGCGTCCTGGCCGAACTGGGCCAACACGAGGCCAGCACCGTGGTGCAGCGTGCCCGCAACGAGCTGCTGGCCACCATGGCGTGCCACGGCGCGGTGCGGGCCAACCGGCGCCTGACCGTTGAGGAAATGAACGCGCTGCTGCGCCAGATGGAAGTGACCGAACGCGCCGACCAGTGCAACCACGGCCGGCCCACCTGGCGCCAGCTCGACATGAAGGCGCTGGACGCGCTTTTCCTGCGCGGGCGCTGAACGCACCAACCCGAGGCGAAAAGGCGCCCGTTCAACGCGAACAATCTTGCTTTTGGTGCAATCAAAAACCAGAACGCCTGGTTTTGGTTCATGAAATGCACCATACGCATAATCTCATGCACTTTTATGGAGCATGAGCAATGAAATACGCGTCGGTCCACCCGTTTCTTGAACACGTCCAGCAGCGCAACCCGGGCCAGCCGGAGTTCCTGCAGGCCGTCACCGAGGTGATGGAAAGCCTGTGGCCCTTCATCCAGCGCCACCCCAAATACGCCGAACAAGGCCTGCTGGACCGCCTGGTCGAGCCCGAGCGCACCGTCATGTTCCGCATCGCCTGGGTCAACGACCACGGCGATGTGCAGGTCAACCGCGGCTACCGCATCCAGCAGAGCTCGGCCATCGGCCCCTACAAGGGCGGCATGCGTTTCCACCCCTCGGTCAACCTGTCCATCCTCAAGTTCCTGGCCTTCGAGCAGACCTTCAAGAACGCCCTGACCACCCTGCCCATGGGCGGCGGCAAGGGCGGCGCCGACTTCGACCCCAAGGGCAAGAGCCCCGGTGAAGTGATGCGCTTCTGCCAGGCCCTGGTGAGCGAGCTGTTCCGCCACGTGGGCGCCGACACCGACGTGCCGGCCGGCGACATCGGCGTGGGCGGCCGCGAGGTGGGCTACATGGCCGGCATGATGAAGAAGCTCAGCAACCGCGCCGACTGCGTGTTCACCGGCAAGGGCCTGAGCTTTGGCGGATCGCTGATCCGCCCTGAGGCCACCGGCTACGGCACGGTCTATTTCGCTCAGGAAATGCTCAAGACCCGGGGCCTGTCCTTCGACGGCCTGCGCGTGAGCGTCTCGGGCTCGGGCAACGTGGCGCAGTACGCGGTGGAAAAGGCCATGGCCCTGGGCGCCAAGGTGGTCACCGTGTCGGACTCCAGCGGCACCGTCATCGACGCGGACGGCTTCACGCCCGCCAAGCTCGCCGAGCTGATGGAGGTGAAGAACCACCTGTACGGCCGGGTCAGCGACTACGCGGCCCGCACGGGCACCCGTTTCGAGGCCGGCGCCAAGCCCTGGAGCGTGCCGGTGGACGTGGCCCTGCCCTGCGCGACCCAGAACGAACTCGATGCCACCGACGCCGCCACCCTGGTGAAGAACGGCGTGAAATGCGTGGCCGAGGGCGCCAACATGCCCACCACCATGGACGCGGTGCGCGTGTTCGAGGACGCCGGCGTGCTGTACGCCCCGGGCAAGGCCAGCAACGCCGGTGGCGTGGCCACCTCGGGCCTGGAGATGAGCCAGAACGCCATGCGCCTGAGCTGGCCCCGCGAGGAAGTGGACCAGCGCCTGCACGGCATCATGGTCGGCATCCACCAGGCCTGCCTGCAGCACGGCCGGCGCGCCGACGGCACGGTGAGCTACGTGGACGGCGCCAACATCGCCGGCTTCGTGAAAGTCGCCGACGCCATGCTGGCGCAAGGGGTGGTTTAGGTCCCCCCCCGCGCCGCGCCCAAGGGCGCGTCACCCCCCGGGGGGCGGCACTGGCCGTCTGGCAAAGCCAGCCCGGCGGTGCCCCCGGATGGACTCCCCCTCTGGTGAAGGGCCTGAACTTTTGTCCGGCGGGCGCGTCCCACTGCGCCATGAAACGTCTGCTGCTTGTGTTGATGGCCAGCCTGGCGCTGCTGGCCGGTTGCGCCACGCTGGATGAAAAACAGCGCCTCTGGATCTTCCAGCCCTCGGACCGCAGCTGGTCGCGCGGGGCCGAGGCCGCCACCGGCATGGCCGACGTCTGGATCGACTTCGATTCGCGCGAGACCGGCCAGCCGGCCAGGCTGCACGGCCTGTGGGCGCCCCATGAGGACGCTGGACGCCAGGCCGACGCGCCCATCCTGCTCTACCTGCACGGTGCGCGCTGGAACGTGACCGGCTCGGCCTTCCGCATGCAGCGCATGCAGGCACTGGGTTTCTCGGTGCTGGGCATCGACTACCGGGGTTTTGGCAAAAGCACGGCCGAGCTGCCGTCCGAGGCCATGGCCTACGAGGACGCCCGCGCCGCCTGGGACTGGCTGGGCCGGCGCTACCCGGGCCGCCCGCGCTACATCTTCGGCCACTCGCTGGGCGGGGCCATCGCCATCGAGCTGGCCGCCCAGGTGAACGACGAGGCCGGCACCCTGGTCGAGGGCAGCTTCACCTCCATTCCCGACGTGGTGAGTTCCTTCAAATGGGGCTGGCTGCCGGTGTCGCCGCTGATCACCCAGCGCTTCGAGGCGGTCAACCGGGTCGCCGCCATCGGCTCGCCGCTGTTGGTGGTGCACGGCAACGAAGACCGCCTGATCCCGCCCGAACTGGGCCGGCGCCTGTTCGACGCCGCCACCGGCAAGAAGGCCTTTGTGCTGGTGGAAGGCGGCTCGCACCACAACACCAATGCGGTGGGACAGGAGCAGTACCGCGTGGCGCTGAACGAGCTGTTCGGCCTTCGCTGATCCGTTGGAGTCCGCCGCTCGGCGGGCAGCGACGTGGGGCCACGTTTCGCCGCCGGGCCGCCCCAAGGCGAAACAGCCCCCTCGGGGGGCAGCGACCCGCGCAGCGGCGGAGCGTGGGGGCGTTGGTTGCGCCCGCATCTGCTACCCTCGACCGGATGCCCTCCTCGCAGACTCCCAACCGCATGTCCCCCGGTCTGGTGGTGCTGGTGCTGACCCTGATGCTGGGCCTGCAGCCCATCACCACCGACCTCTACCTGCCCGCCCTGCCCGCGCTGACCCAGGGCTTTGGCGCCCCCATGGGCCAGGCCCAGCTCACCCTGACCGCCCTGCTGCTGGCCTTTGGCCTGTCACAGCTGGTCTGGGGTCCGCTGTCCGACCGCTTCGGCCGCCGCCCCGTGCTGCTGACGGGCCTGGCCGCCTTCGTGCTGGCCTCGCTGGGCAGCACCCTGGCCTCGTCGATGGAACAGCTCATCGTCTGGCGCACCGTCCAGGGCGTGGCCATGGGCGCAGGAGTGATGTGTGCCCGCGCCATCGTGCGCGACCTCTACAAACCCGCCGACGGCGCGCGTGTCATGTCCAAGGGCCTGTCGGGCCTGGGTCTCATCGCCTGCCTGAGCGCGCCGCTGGGCGGCCTGCTGTCCGACGCCTTTGGCTGGCGCATGGCGCTGATGTCGCTGGCGGTCTTCGGTGCCGTCGGGCTGGCGGTGATCTTCTGGCGCTTCGAGGAAACCGTGCCGGCCACCAACCCGCGCGCGCTGCAGGTGGCCACGCTGCTGCGCACCTGGGGGCAGATCCTGCGCCACCCCACCTTCTGGGCCTACTCGCTGCTGGCGGCGGCGTCCTATGGCGGCCTGTTCACCTTCCTGGCGGCCTCGTCCTTTGTCTTCATCCAGGTGCTGGGCCTGGGCAAGACGGCCTACGGCCTGTTCATGGCCTCGGTCTCGTTCTGCTACATCGTCGGCACCTTCGTCTGCCGCCGCCTGCTGCCCCGGCTGGGCGTGCGCCGCACCGTGGGCGTGGCGGCCGTGCTCACGCTCACCGGCGGCACGCTGCTGGGCGGCCTGGCGCTGGCCGGCGTGCACAGCGTGTGGGCCATCGTGCTGCCTTTCTATATCTTCATGATCGCGCACGGCGTGCACCAGCCCTGTGGCCAGAGCGGCGCCGTGGGGCCCTTCCCGCAGGCGGCCGGCGCGGCTTCGGCGCTCAGCGGCTTCATGACCACGCTGGTGGCTTTTGGCATGGGCGCCTGGCTGGGCGGGCACCTCAAGGTCGGTGAACAGGCCACCGTGCTGCCACTGACCAACGGCATCTGGTTCTGGGCCGCCGTCATCGCGCTGGTGGCCTGGACGCTGGTGTGGCGCCACGGCGAACCCCGCTCGGCACCGCAACGCATGGTGCAGGAGTCCGCGCCGTGACCACCACCGTCCCGCGCTGGCTGGTGCTGACCGGCCCCACCGCCAGCGGCAAGACCGCCGCCGCCTTGGGCCTGGCGCAGCGCTGGCCGGTGGAGATCATCAGCGTCGACTCGGCCCTGGTCTACCGGGGCATGGACATCGGCACCGCCAAGCCCAGCGTCGCCGAGCTGGCGGCCGTGCCCCACCACCTGATCGACATCCGCGACCCGCTCAACGCCTACAGCGCCGCCGAGTTCGTGCGCGACGCCACGCGCCTGCGCGACGAGATCGCCGCACGCGGCCACATCCCGCTGCTGGTGGGCGGCACCATGCTCTACCTCAAGGCCTTGTTCGACGGCCTGGACGACATGCCCCCGGCCAGCCCGGCCGTGCGCGCCGCCATCGAGGCCGAAGCCCTGGCGCAGGGCTGGCCGGCCATGCACGCCGCGCTGGCCCGGGTGGACCCCAGCACCGCCGCGCGGCTGGCGCCCAACGACTCGCAGCGCATCTCGCGCGCGCTGGAGGTCTTCCGGGTCAGCGGCCAACCCATCTCGGCGCTGCAGCAGGGCGCGCGCAAAGGTGCCTGGCCGCTGCCGCCCGGCGCCCTGCTCTCGCTGGAGCCGACCGACCGCGCCTGGCTGCACGATCGCGTCGCCCAGCGCTTCGACGCCATGCTGGCCCAGGGCTTCCTGGACGAGGTGAAAGCGCTGCGCGCACGCGGCGACCTGCACCCCGACCTGCCCAGCATGCGCTGCGTGGGCTACCGCCAGGCCTGGGAGGCGCTGGACGCCGGCACGCCCGCGGCGATGCAGGCCTTGCGCGAACAAGGCGTTGCCGCCACGCGACAGCTGGCCAAGCGCCAGATCACCTGGCTGCGCGGCATGCCCCAGCGCACCTCCATCGCCTGCGACGCGCCCGACGCGCTGGCCCAGGTGCTGCGGCACGCCGCCCACCACCTTGGCGCCCATGGTTGAGTCCGTCGTCGAAGTCAGCCGCCTGGCCAAACGCTACGGCGACAGCACGGTGTTCGAAGCCGTGGACCTGCGCGTCCTGCCCGGCGAAAGCGTGGCCATCGTTGGTGAATCGGGCGTGGGCAAGTCCACCCTGCTCAACTGCCTGGCCGGGCTCGACACCTGGGACGCGGGCGAGGTGCGCCTGTGTGGCCAGCCCCTGGGTGCGCTGGACAACACGGCCCGCGCCCTGCTGCGGCGCGACCACGTGGGCTTCGTGTTCCAGGCCTTCCACGTGCTGCCCCACCTGGACGTGGCACAGAACGTAGCCCTGCCCCTGCTGCTGCAGCAACGCCCCGACCCCGCCCGCGTGGCCGAGGTGCTGCGCGCCGTCGGCCTGCAAGCCCTGGGCACGCGCCTGCCGCAGCAGCTCTCGGGCGGGCAGTTGCAACGCGTGGCCATCGCCCGCGCCCTGGTGCACCGCCCGGCCCTGCTGCTGGCCGACGAGCCCACCGGCAACCTCGACCCCGGCACCGCCACCCAGGTGCTGGACCTGCTGCAACAACAAACCCGCGAGCACGGCGCCGCCCTGGTGCTGGTCACCCACTCCGACAGCGCCGCCCAGCGCTGCGACCGCCGGCTCCACCTCACCGCCCGAGGCATCACCTGACCCACCATGCGAACCCTGCTGCTTGCCCCCACCCTGGCCCTGGCCCTGTCCACCAACGTCTGGGCCCAATCCGCCGGCGACTTCGGCGCCTGCCTGTCCGAACTGCGCGCGCCCGCCCGGGCCGCCGGCGTGAGTGACGCCGCCTACGCCCGCCACACGCAGGGCCTGGCGCCCGACATGGGCGTGATCGAGAAGCTGGACAACCAGCCCGAGTTCCGCACCGCCATCTGGGACTACATGGCCGGGCTGGTGGACGAGGAACGGGTCGAACAGGGCCGTGCCCTGCTGGACCAGCACCGCGAGACACTCAACCAGGTGGCTGCGCGATTCGGCGTTGACGCCGCCACCGTGGTGGCCGTGTGGGGCGTGGAGAGCAACTTCGGCCAGAGCTTCGGCAGCTACCCGCTGGTGCAGTCCCTGGGCACGCTGTCCTGCTTCGGCCGCCGCCAGGGCTATTTCCGGGGCGAGTTCTTCGCCTCGCTGCGCATCCTGCAGGCCGGCCACATCGCGCCCGAGCGCCTGGTCGGCTCCTGGGCGGGCGCCTTTGGCCACACCCAGTTCATGCCCAGCACCTTCGAGCGCCTGGCGGTGGACTTCGACGGCGACGGCAAGCGCGACCTGATGGACAGCACCGCCGACGCGCTGGCATCGACCGCGAATTTCCTGCAAAAAGCGGGCTGGCAGACCGGCCAGGTCTGGGGCTTCGAGGTGAAGCTGCCGGCCGGCTTCAACACCGGCGGCGAAGGCCGCCGCACCAAGCGCGCCATGGCCGACTGGGCCGCGCGTGGCCTCAAGCGCGTGGACGGCAGCGCCCTGCCGGCCCAGGGCAGTGCCGGCCTCATGACCCCGGCCGGCCCCAGCGGCCCGGCCTTCCTGGTCACCCGCAACTTCGACGCCCTCTACAGCTACAACGCGGCCGAAAGCTACGGCCTGGCCATCGCCCACCTGTCCGACCGCCTGCGCGGCGGCGCGCCCTTCGCCACGCCCTGGCCCACCGACGACCTCGGCCTGTCGCGCGCCGAGCGCCGCGAAATACAAAGCCTGCTGCTGCTGCGCGGCCACGACATCGGCACGGTGGACGGCATGCTGGGCGACAAGAGTCGCGCCGCCATCCGCGCCGAGCAGACCCGCCTGGGCCACGAGGCCAGCGGTCGCGCCGGCCAGAAGCTGCTCAAGGCCTTGAGGAACTGACCCATGCTGCTGCCCCTGGACACCGCCCTGAGCTTCTTCGCCCTGTCTGTGCTGCTAGGCCTGAGCCCCGGCCCCGACAACGTCTTCGTGCTGATGCAGTCGGCCGCCCACGGCCGCCGCGCCGGCTGGCTGGTCACGCTGGGCCTGTGCACCGGGCTGCTGGCGCACACCGCCGCCGTGGCCCTGGGCCTGGCCGCCGTGCTGGCCGCCTCGCCGCTGGCCTTCACCGCACTCAAGCTGGCGGGCGCGGCCTACCTGATCTACCTCGCCTGGGGCGCGTGGCGCGCGCCGGTGGGCCCGCTGGCCGCGCGCGCGGTGCCAGCCAGCGCCTGGCGCACCTACGCCCGGGGCGTGGTGATGAACCTCAGCAATCCCAAGGTCGGCATTTTCTTCCTGGCCTTCATGCCGCAGTTCGTGACGCCGGAGGCGGGCCCGGTGGCGCAACAAGTGGTGCAGCTGGGCGCGCTCTTCGTGCTGGCCACCCTGCTGGTGTTCGGCGGCTTTGCCTGGTTCGCAGCCCTGGTGGGCGGCTGGTTCCAGCGCTCACCCGCCGCCCAGCGCGGCCTCAACCGCGCGGCGGCCGCCGTTTTTGTCGGCCTGGCCGCGCGCCTGCTCTGGGCCGAACGCTGAACGTGTTCAAGCGGCCTCGAACCAATGCGCGCTGTTGGCCAGGGCCACGCGCGGGCCGAAGCTGCTGATGTTGGACAGGGTGGCGTTGTGGTGCGCGATCACCTGCTGCGGGCTCAGCACCCGATTCCCGGCCGACGAGTGCCCGTCCTCGAACAGCGTGACCGGGTAGCCCAGCGCCAGGGCGCGCCGCACGGTGGTGTCGACGCAAAACTCGGTGTGCATGCCACAGACCAGCAGCTCGGTCGCGCCCAGCTCCTGCAGCGTCGACAGCAGCACCGTCTTGTGGAAGGCGTCGGCCGCCGTCTTGCGCAGGCAGATGTCGCTGTCCTCCACCTTCAGGCCCTGGGCCAGCTGCCACGCGCGCGAACCCCGCTCCAGGTAGCCCGCCGTGGATTCGTGCTGGATGAAGATCACCGGCACGTTCGCCGCGTGGCATCCCACGGTCAGCTGGTTGATGCGCCCGATCAGCCCGGGGCCGTCGAACACCGCGTCTTCGCCCTCGCACAGCCCCTGCTGGACATCGATGACGAGCAACACCTTGGTCATGAACACTCCCTGTCCTGTTGTGGTTTCCAACGGGGATGATGCCACCGCGTGGTGCGGGCCACAGGGCGTTTAACTCAATTTAACAGCCGTGCCGCTGACCGCCACCATCATCATGCCGTTGGTCTCGCCCAGCACCTCGTAATCGAAGTCGATGCCGATGACGCCGTTGGCGCCCAGCTCCTTGGCCGCATCGATCAGGCCTTCCAGCGCCGCGTCGCGCGCGCCCGACAACGCACGCTCGTACCCCCCCGCACGCCCGCCCACCACGTCGCGCACCGACGAGAACATGTCGCGGAAGATGTTGGCCCCGATGATGGCTTCGCCATTGACCACGCCCACGTACTGCGACCGCTCAATGCCCTCGGGTGTGGTGGTGGACAGGAAAAAGTCCTTGTCGCTCTTGGAAAACCAGCCCATGTGAATCCTCTCTGATGTGCGCACCGCCCGGCGGGTGCGGCACCATTGTGCCGCGTGGGCTCCAGCGGGCCGCGCGTGTCAGGTTCAGCGCGAGAGCAGATCGATATAGGCCTGGTAGCTGTAGCTGCGGTTCTTTTTCTGCCCGGTCAGCTCCCGCACGATAACCAGGTCCTCCAGCAGCCTGACCGCCGCCGTGGCGGTGGGAAATGTGGTGTGGGGCCGCTGACGTGCCATCTCGATGCTGAAACGTGGCATCAAGGGCAGCAGTTCAAAGAGCCGGTAGCTGGCCGGCCCCGCCTTGGGCGCTTGGAGCAGCCGGCGGCGGTCCGCCGCCACCAGGCTGGCCAGGGCCACGATGTTGCGCTCGGCCTCCAGGGCGGCCACCTCCACACCTTCCAGGAAGTAGGACACCCAGCCTTCCCAGTCGCCATCTGTGCGAATGGCTGAAAGGCGTCGGTAGTACTCGGCCTGGTGCCGCTTGAGATAGCCGCTCAAATACATCAGCGGCTCTGACAACAGGCTCCAGGTCTCCATCAGTGATGGCAATCAGCAGACGCCCGATGCGGCCGTTGACGTCCAACTTCGCTTCAAAAGACCGGACTCACAATAAAATTTTCTTTAATTTGATGCCAGCGTTTTAAAGCAAACATCGGCCAGCGGCGTTGACACGGCTCCCCCGCCAAAACCACCGCCCCTCCCTACCAAAGCGCCACCAACCGCCCCTCCCTGAGCCGCCACGCATGCCGCGCCATGGCCCGGGCCTCGGTTTCGTCGTGGGTGACCAGCACGCAAGCCATGTTGGATTCGGCGATACGCCGGCTGAACTCCTCGCGCAGTTGGGCGCGCAGGTCGGCGTCGAGGGCGCTGAAGGGTTCGTCCAGCAGCAGGGCGCGGGGGCGGGTGATGAGGGCGCGGGCCAGGGCCACGCGCTGCTGCTCGCCGCCGGACAGGGTCCACACCTTCTGCCGCGCCTGGGCGGCCAGGCCGAAGCGCTGCAGCAGGGCCTCCGCTTGCTCGCGGGCCTGGGCCTTGGGCAAGCGCTGTTCGATCAGGCCGAAGGCGACGTTGTCGCGCACGTCCAGGTGGGGGAAGAGCGCGAAGTCCTGGAACATCAGCGCGAAGCCGCGCCGCTCGGGCGGCACGGCCACCAGGTCTTCGCCGGCCCACAACACGCGCCCGGCCTCGGGCACCTGCAGGCCGGCCACGATCTTGAGCAGCGTGCTCTTGCCGCTGCCCGAGGCGCCCAGCAGGGCCACGGTGTCGCCCGGTGCCACGCGCAGGCTCAGCGACAGGGCCAGCGGCCGGCCGGCGTAGTGTTGGGTGATCTGGTCGAGTTCAAGCATGGTCGGGTGGCGCCTCGGTGGGATCGCGTGGCTCCAGGCAGACGAACACCAGCAGGGCCAGGGCCATCAGGCCACAGGCCAGCACCAGCGCGGCGTCGAGGTTGGCGGCGCCGGGGCGGCCCAGGCGCTGGTAGATCAACGTGGTCAGGGTGGTCCATTCGGGCCGCGAGAGAAACAGCGTCACCGCGAACTCGCCCAGCATGGTGGCGGCTGCGAAGCCCATGCCCCGGCGCAGGGCCGGCGCCACCAGCGGCAGGGTCACGCGGACAAAACCACGCCAGGGCGTGGCACCCAGCGAACGCGCCGCCTGCAACAAGTGGGCGGGCTGGCTGTCGAGCGCGCCGTTCAGCGCCTGCGCCACGAAGGGATAGGCCAACAGGGCGTAGGCCGACACCAGCAGGGCCAGGCTGGCGGTCCACCCGGGGTAGAGCAGCAGCAGGCCAAAGGCCACGGTGACCGGCGACACCACCAGGGGCAGGTAGGCCGTGGCCCGCCACAGCAGCAGGCCGCGCGCGCCGAAGGCATGCAACAGGCCCAGCGCCGTGGCCAGCAGCAAGGCCGCCCCGGCGAAGCGCAGCGTGTTGCCGAGCGCGGCCAGGGTTTCGGGTTCGGTCCACACGGCCCAGGCCGCCGGGCCGGCCGCCAAGGCACGCGCCCACAGCGCCAGCAGCGGCGCGGCACTGGCCAGGGCCAGCACGGCGAGCGCCCCACCCACCGCCAGGCGCAGCGCAGCGCGGCGCGCCGGCTGCCGCGGCACGCGGTCGGCACGCTCGGGCGTGGCCAGGTGCCGGGCCACGCCCGCGTGGAGCAGCGCCACGGCCGACATCAGGGCCAGCGTCCACACCGCCAGCACACCCGCCGGCGCCAGCTGCAACTCGTGCGCCACCAGGGTGTAGATCTCCACCTCCACCGTGGCGTAGCGCTGGCCGCCCAGCACCAGGGCCAGGCCAAAACCGGCGAAGCAGTACAGGAACACCAGGCACAGGGCCGAGGCCACGGCCGGCGCGATGGCCGGCCATTCGATGCGCCAGAAGGCCCGCCAGGGCGTGGCGCCCAGGGTGCGGGCGGCGGCCAGGCGCTGCGCGCTCACGCGCTCCAGCGCTTCCACGGCGCCGCGCACCAGCACACACAGGTTGAAGAACAGGTTGCCGTAGAGCAGCAGCCAGGGCGTGTCCTCCAGGTTCCAGCCGGCCTGCCCCAGCCAGCCGCGTGGCCCCAGCAGGGCCAGCACGCCCATGGCCGCGACCAGGGTGGGCACCACGAAGGGCAGCATCAGCACCCGCAGCACCCAGCGCCGGCCCGCGAAGTCCACCCGCGCCAGCACCCAGGCCACGGGCAGGCCGAGCCCCAGCACCAGGGCGCAGGTCGCCAGCGCCTGCAGCACCGACCAGGCCATGCGCCAGCGCAGGTGCGGGTCTTGCCACCAGGCCCAGTCGGCGGCCGACGAGGCGCCGCCCTCGACCAGCAGGCGCAGCAGGGGTGCCACCAGCAGGCCGGCCAGGAAGGCCGCCGGCGGCAGCCACAGCCAGCGGCCGCCTGGCGCCACGGTGGGTGTCACTTGAGGACCGTGCGCGTCCAGCGCGCCACCCAGGCGCCGCCATGCGCGGCCAAGGCGTCGGCGCCGGGGTTGTCCACCGCCGTGGGCTCGCTGGCCACGCGCAGGGCCGCCACCGTGGGGGCGCCCCGTTCGGCCGGCAGCATCCACATCTCGGTCTGCAGGGCCTGCTGCACCGCCGGGCCACGCAGCCATTCGATGAAGCGGCCGGCGGCCTCGCGCTGGGCGCCGCCGCGCACCAGCGCCACGCCCTCCACCTGGCGGAACACGCCGCCCTTGAGGAAGAGGTTGGCGGTGGGCGGCTCGGTGAGCTTTTCCTTGCTGTAGAAGACCTCGGCCGCCGGGCTGCTGGCGTAGCTGACCACCAGCGGGCGGCTGCCGCCGTTGCGGCTGAACTCGGTGTAGTAGGCCTCGCTCCAGCCCTTGACGACCTTGAGCCCGTTGGCCCGCATCCGGGCCCACCAGTCGAAGGCGGCCGCCTCGCCCAGCCCGCCCACGGTGGCCAGCAAAAAAGCCAGGCCGGGGCTGGACGTGGCCGGGTTGGTCACCACCAGCCGGCCGGTCCATTCAGGCCGTGTGAGTTCGTCCAGGCTGGTGGGCAGCGCGCGCTTCTCGCGCGCCAGCCAGGCCTTGTCGGCGTTGAGGTTGACGTGGCCGTAGGTCACCGGCACCACGGCCGCGCCCACCTCGGCCACCGCCGGGCGGCGCGCGGCCGGGCCGTCGTAGGCGTCCAGCACCTGCGCGGCCTGCGCCTTGGACCACAGGGCGTTGTCGATGCCGAACACCACGTCGGCAATCGGCTGGGCGCGGGTCAGGATGAGCTTGTTGAGCATCTCGCCGGCGTCGCCGGCCTTGATGAGGGACAGCCGCAGGCCGGCCGAACGCTCGAACTCCGCCAGCAAAGGCTTGGGCAGGTTGAAGGAACTGTGGCTGAGCACACGCAGCTCGGGCGTGGTGGCCAGGGCCGGGCGGGCGCCGGCCAGCGCGGCCAGGCCGGCCATGGAAAACGTTCGGCGCAACATCGGACCATTCCCTTGAACACAGGCAGCCGGGCATTCTACGGGCACGGGTAAGCTCACCGTCCATGTGGCCCTTGCTCAAGACCTTTTCCTGGCAGGAGACCGTCCACCACCCCTGGCGCACGGCCGTGGCGGTGCTGGCGGTCATGCTGGGCGTCGCCCTGGCCCATGCGGTGCACCTGATCAACGCCTCGGCGCTGGCCGAGTTCGGCAGCGCCACGCAGGCGGTGAGCGGCCGGCCCGATGCCCAGCTGCGTGCGCGCCAGGGTGGCCTGCCCGACACCCTGCTCGACCGCCTGGCCGCCCACCCCGGGGTGCTGGCCGCCAGCCCGCTGCTGGAGCTGGGCACCTCGGCCCTCGCGCCCGGCGGTGAACGGGTGCCCGTGCGGCTGCTGGGGGTCGACGCGCTCAGCGTCGGACACATCAACCCGGCGCTGGTGGCGCGGCCCAGCGACAGCGCGGGCCGCCTCGATGTGTTCGCGCCCGACGCCGTGTTCCTCAACCCCGCCGCGCGCCAGCGCCTGGGCGACGGCGCCATCCTCCAGGTGCAGCACGGCCTCCAAATGCAGGTGCTGCGTGTCGCCGGCAGCCTGGCGGCGCCGGGCGCGCCGCTGCTGGTGATGGACGTGGCCGCCGCGCAGCAGGCCTTTGGCCGGCTGGGGCAGCTCAGCGGCATCGACCTGCGGCTGCGCGCCGGCACCGACGTGGCCGCGCTGCGGCGCGAGCTGGCCCTGGGCGACGCGGTGTTGTGGCTGACACCCGACGCCGCTGACGAGCGCCTGGACCGGCTGTCGCGCGCCTACCGCGTCAACCTCACGGTGCTGGCCCTGGTGGCCTTGTTCACCGGCGCCTTCCTGGTCTATTCGGTGCTGAGCCTGGGCGTGGCCAAGCGCCAGCCGCAGTTCGCCCTGCTGGGCGTGCTGGGCCTGGGCGCGGGTGCACGCCAGCGGCTGGTGCTGATGGAGTCGCTGCTGCTGGGCGCCGTGGGCAGCCTGCTGGGGCTGACCCTGGCGGCCGGCCTGGCGGCGCTGGCGCTGCGGGTGCTGGGCGGCGACCTGGGCGGCGGCTACTTCGGCGGCGGCGCGCCCGCCCTGCGCTGGACACCCGGCGCGGCGCTGGGCTATGGCGCGCTGGGGGTGGTAGCGGCCGCGCTGGGCGGCTGGTGGCCGGCCCGGGCGGTGCGGCGGCTGGCGCCGGCCCAGGCGCTCAAGGGCTTGTACGCCGAACCCACGCGCGGCCCCCGTGGCGTGTGGCTGGGCTTGGCACTGCTGGTGCTGGCCACCGCCATGGCCTGGCTGCCGCCGGTGGCCGGCATGCCACTGGCGGCCTATGCGGCGGTGGGCCTGCTGCTGCTGGGCGGCATCGCCGTCTTGCCGGGTCTGGCGCGCTGGCTGCTGCGTGGCCTGGCGCCCTGGGCCGCCGGCCACGCCCTGCCCCTGCTGGCGCTGGAGCGCGCGCGCCGCCTGCCCGACGTGGCGGCGGTGGCCACCGGCGGCGTGGTCGCCAGCCTGGCGCTGTCGGTGGCGCTCACGGTGATGGTGGCCAGCTTCCGCGATTCGGTCACGCAGTGGCTGAACGTGGTCCTGCCGGCGCCGCTGTATGTGCGCACGGCCCAGGGCGCCGGCGCCGGTGACACGGTCTTCTTCGAACCCGCCGCCGTGGACGCGGTGCGCCGGGTGCCCGGCGTGGCGGCGGTACAAGGCCTGCGTGTGCTGCCCCTGCAACTGGACGGCACGCGCCCGGCGGTGGTGCTGATCGGCCGTGTCCTGGCGGACCCCGCGCGCGACCTGCCCTTGCTGGCCCCGCCCCTGGCCGCGCCGCCGGGCAGCGTGCCCATCTACGTGAGCGAGGCCCTGCTGGCCCTCTACGGCGCCCGGCCAGGCCAGGCCTTCGCGCCCATGGGTCAGGCCTTTGCGTCACAGGCCCCGTTTTTTGTCACCGGTGTCTGGCGCGACTACGTGCGCCAGCACGGTTCGGTGGTGATGGACCTGCGCGATCTGGCGCGGCTGACCGGCGACGAACGCGTGAACGACCTGGCCCTGTTCCTGGCGCCCCAGGCCGACAGCGCGGCGGTGCAGCGGGCCTTGCGCGACGACCTGCGTCCCCACAGCGGCGGGCAGGACCTGATCGAGATCGCCTCGGCCGAGGCGATACGGGCCAACTCGCTGCGCATCTTCGACCGCAGCTTCGCCGTCACCTACTGGCTGCAGGCGGTGGCCATCACCATCGGCCTGTTCGGGGTGGCGGCCAGCTTCAGCGCGCAGGTGCTGGCGCGCAAGCGCGAGTTCGGCCTGCTGGCCCACCTGGGGCTGACCCGCGCCCAGGTGCTGCGCCTGGTGGCCGCCGAGGGCCTGCTGTGGACGGCCCTGGGCACCGCCACCGGGCTGGCGCTGGGCCTGGGCGTGAGCCTGATCCTGGTCCACGTGGTGAACCCGCAGAGTTTCCACTGGAGCATGGACCTGGCCCTGCCCTGGCCGCGCCTGCTGGTGCTGTGCGCGGCGGTGGTGGCCTGCGGCACGGCCACCGCCTGGCTGGCGGCGCGCGCGGCCGCCAGCGCCGACGCCGTGCGCGCGGTGCGCGAAGACTGGTAAAACCACCGCTTCATCTCGACGAGACAGACACATGAGCACCTGGGTCCACGACGCCATCGCCCGCATCGCAGCCGACTTCTGCCGCAGCGCGGACACGCACCTCATTCCGCTGCCCCTGCCCAGCTTCGCGCGCCACGGCATCGACCTCTACCTCAAGGACGAATCCACCCACCCCACGGGCAGCCTCAAGCACCGGCTGGCGCGTTCGCTGTTCCTGTACGCGCTGTGCAACGGCTGGCTGCGCGAGGGCACGACGGTGGTCGAGGCCTCCAGCGGCTCCACCGCCGTGAGCGAGGCCTACTTCGCCCGGCTGCTGGGCCTGCCCTTCATCGCCGTGATGCCGCGCGGCACCTCGGCCGAGAAGGTGGCGCAGATCGCCTTCTACGGCGGGCGCTCGCACTTCGTCGACCACGCGGGCGAGGTCTACGCGGCGGCACAGCAGCTGGCGCGGGAGACCGGCGGCCACTACATGGACCAGTTCACCTACGCCGAACGCGCCACCGACTGGCGTGGCAACAACAACATCGCGCAGAGCATGTTCGAGCAGATGGCGCACGAGCGCCACCCCGTGCCGAGCTGGATCGTGGTGGGCGCCGGCACCGGCGGCACCAGCGCCACCATCGGCCGCTATGTGCGCTACCAGCGCCACGCCACCCAGGTCTGCGTGGCCGACCCCGAAGGCTCGGTGTTTGCCGCCTACCACGCCAGCCGCGACGCCACGCTGACCGCGCCGGGCTCGCGCATCGAGGGCATAGGCCGCCCGCGCGTGGAGCCCAGCTTCATCCCCTCGCTGGTGGACCACATGGAGGCGGTGAGCAACCTCGAATCGCTGGCCGGCATGCACGCCCTGACCGGCCTGCTGGGGCACAAGGTGGGGCCGTCCACCGGCACCAACTTCGTCGCCATGCTGCGCCTGGCCAACGAGATGCGCGCGCGGCAGACGCCGGGTTCGGTGCTCTCGCTGCTGTGCGACAGCGGCGAGCGCTACGAGAACACCTACCACGACGCGACCTGGGCCAAGGCCCAGTTCGGCGATGTGACGCCGGCCCGCCACCACCTGGCCGTGCTGATGGGCTGATCGACCATGACCCTGCCGCGCCGCCACCTGTTGCGGGCCGCCGCGCTGGCGCCCGGCCTGGGCCTGCTGCCGGGAGCTTGGGCGCTGCCGCCGCGCGTGCTGCAGTTCCCGCGCGACCACGGCGCCCACCCCGAGCTGCGCACCGAATGGTGGTACCTGACCGGCCACGCGCAGACCGCGAACGGGCGCGGTTTCGGCTTCCAGGTGACATTTTTCCGCAGCCGCGTGGACAGCACCCAGGTCCTGCAAAGCCGACTGGCGGCGCGACAGTTGCTGGTCGCCCACGCCGCCATCACCGACCTGCAGGGCGGCAAGCTGTGGCACGACGAACGCACGGCGCGCTGGAACGGCCAGCCCGGCGGGTCCAACGATGCGTCGCTGGCCGACACGGCGCTGCGCCTGCAGGATTGGTCCATGGCACGTGACGACCTGGGCTACCACATGGCTGTCCGAGGCGACAGCGTGCACCTGGCGCTGAACGCGCGGCCCACGCAGCCGCTGCTGCCGCAGGGCGCGGCCGGCCTGTCGCGCAAGGGGCCGGAGCCGGCGCAGGCCAGCTACTACTACAGCCAGCCGCAACTGCAGGTCTCGGGCACGCTGGGTCTGCCAGGTCAGCGCTTCGAGGTGTTGGGCCGCGCCTGGCTGGACCACGAATGGAGCGAGGCCCTGCTACACCCCGAGGCCGTGGGCTGGGACTGGCTGGGCATGAACCTGGCCGACGGCAGCGCGCTCACGGCCTTCCGGCTGCGGCGCGCCGACGGCAGCGCCTTGTGGGCTGGCGGCTCCTTGCGTGGGCCAGCGGACGCCTCAGCGCGCGTGTTTGCCCCCGACGACGTGCGCTTCGAACCGCAGCGCCACTGGACCAGCCCCCAGACCGGCGCGCGTTACCCGGTCGAGTGGCGGCTGCAGTCGCCCGCCGGCCGACACACCGTGCGCGCCCTGCTGGACGCGCAGGAACTGGACGCCCGCGGCAGCACCGGCAATGTGTACTGGGAGGGCGTGTCGGACCTGCTCGACGCGGGTGGCGCAGCGGTGGGGCGCGGTTACCTGGAGATGACCGGCTACACCCAGCGCCTGCGGCTCTGAAGCTCCCCCGGCGGGCGGCGACAATAGGCCCATGCCCCTTTTACTGACGACTGTGTGGCGCCACGGCCTGCTGGCCGCCGGCTGCCTGATGGCCCTGGTGGTCAACGCGCAGACGCCGGCGCGCGCGCCCTTCGAAGACAGCCTGGCCCAGCGCCTGCAGGCCTGCACCGCCTGCCACGGCGCGCAGGGCCGCGCCGCGCCCGACGGCTACTACCCGCGCATCGCGGGCAAGCCGGCCGGCTACCTCTACAACCAGCTGCTCAACTTCCGCGACGGCCGCCGCCACTACCGCCTGATGGCGCAGATGGTGGACCCGCTGACCGACAGCTACCTGTGGGAGATCGCGCGGCACTTCGCCGCGCTGGACCTGCCCTACGCCGCCCCGGCGCCGGTGACCGTGTCGCCGGCCGATCTGGCGCGCGGCCAGCGCCTGGCCCAGCAGGGCGATGCGGGACAGCGCATCCCCGCCTGCGCCAGCTGCCACGGTGCGGCGCTCACCGGCATGTTGCCCCACACGCCCGGCCTGCTGGGCCTGCCACGCGACTACCTCAACAGCCAGCTGGGCGCCTGGCGCACCGGCCAGCGCCGCGCCCACGCGCCCGACTGCATGGCCCAGGTGGCGCAACAGCTGAGCCAGTCCGACGTGTCGGCGGTCAGCGGCTGGCTCGCCACCCAGGCGGTGCCCGCCGATGCCCACCCCGCCCCGCGCCCCGCGGCCCCGCTGCCCGTGGCCTGTGGCGGCGCCACGCCGCCGGGGGGTCGACCATGACGCGCTGGACCAAGTCCCTGCTGGGCCTGCTCGCCCTGTTGCTGTTGGCCGCTGCCCTGGTAGCCTGGCTCAACGTGCGTGGCGAGGCGCCCCTGAGCGACGCCCCCCCCGGCGCACCGGCCGACGCCGCCACCCTCGAACGCGGCCGGCAACTCGCCACCGCGGGCAACTGCCAGGCCTGCCACAGCGCGAGGGGAGGCGAGCCCTATGCGGGCGGGCGTGGCATCGCCACCCCGTTTGGCACGGTCTACGCGGGCAACCTCACGCCCGACCCGACCCATGGCCTGGGCCAGTGGAACAGCGACGCCTTCTGGCGCGCCCTGCACCACGGCCGCTCGCGCGACGGCCGCCTGCTCTACCCGGCCTTTCCGTACAACAACACGACCCTGGTGACCCGCGACGACAGCGACGCGATCTACCACTACCTGCGCAGCCTGCCGCCCGTGGCCCAGGCCAACCGGCCCCACGAGCTGCGCTGGCCTTTCAGCACCCAGGCCGCGCTGGCGGTGTGGCGGGCGCTGTATTTCCGACCCGCCAGCTTTGAGCCGGCGCCGCAGCAGAACGCCGAGTGGAACCGCGGTGCCTACCTGGTGCAGGGACTGGCCCACTGCAGCGCCTGCCACG
This sequence comes from Hydrogenophaga sp. OTU3427, assembly GCF_038440225.1. Lineage (NCBI taxonomy): Bacteria > Pseudomonadati > Pseudomonadota > Betaproteobacteria > Burkholderiales > Comamonadaceae > Hydrogenophaga > Hydrogenophaga sp. OTU3427. The sequence goes on from NZ_JASATI010000026.1 coordinate 64,627, forward strand.
CGCCGCGCAACGCGCTGGGCGCCAGCAGCAACATGCTGGACCTGGCCGGTGGCCTGATCCCGCTGCAGAACTGGTACGCGCCCTCGCTCAACGCCCCGCAGGAAGCCGGTGTGCAGAACTGGCCGCTGGACCACATCGTGGCCCTGTTCCGCGACGGTCGCGCGCCCGGCGGGCAGGTCACCGGACCCATGGCCGAGGTGGTGTTGCACAGCACCCAGCACTGGCGCGAAGACGAGCTGCGCGCCATGGCGAGCTACCTCAAGGCCCTGCCCCGCGTGGACCTGGCGCAGCCGGCGCCGGCCGCCAAGCCGGCCTCACGCACCCTGGAGCTGGGCGCCCAGCTCTACGGCAACCTGTGCGCCAGCTGCCATGGCGAGCGCGGTGAAGGCATCGCAAACGCCTACCCGGCCCTGGCCGGCAACCGCGCCGTGCTCATGGGCTCGCCCGCCAACCTGGTGCAGACCGTGCTCAACGGCGGCTTTTCGCCTGCCACCGCCGGCCACCCGCGGCCCTACGGCATGCCGCCCTACCTGCTGAGCCTGAGCGATGCCGACATCGCCGCCGTGCTGACCCACGTGCGCGGCAGCTGGGGCAACCAGGCCGGCGCGGTGGGCGAACTGGACGTGCTCCAGCTGCGCGGCGGCCGCTGAGGCCCACCGACACCGGCACAATCTCGCCATGCGACTCAACCTCATCTATGCCCGCGCCGCCAACGGCGTGATCGGCAAGGACAACACCCTGCCCTGGCACCTGCCCGAAGACATGGCCCATTTCAAGCGCCACACCAGTGGCTGCCCGGTGCTCATGGGCCGCAAGACCTGGGACTCGCTGCCGCCGCGCTTCCGCCCCCTGCCCGGCCGGCGCAACCTGGTGCTGACCCGCCAGCCCGATTGGCAGGCCAGCGGCGCCGAGCGCTGCGACAGCCTGGCCGACGCCCTGGCCCGCTGCGCCGACGCGCCCGAAGTGTGGGTGATCGGCGGCGCCCAGCTCTACGCCCAGGCCCTGGCACACGCCCAGCGAGTGCTGGTCACCGAGATCGGCCAGGCCTTCGAGGGCGATGCCTACGCGCCCGTGCTCGACACCTCCTGGCACGAGACACAACGCGACGAACAGGTCGGCGCCAGCGGGCTGCCCTACGCCTTTGTCACTCTGGAGCGCCGGCCTGGCGCCAGGCCACCGGGCCAGTGAGGACGTGAGGTGACGCCCGGGGGCGCCCTCAATGGACCATGCCATGGCACATGCCATCACAGGACCAGGCTTTCCGACAAGTGCCTGAACACCGTGGCGACCCGGCGCAAATGCCGCGACTCGGGATGGGTGAGCAGCCAGAGTTCGCTCTGGCATTCGTCGAGGACTTCGGTCAGCTGGATCAGGTCGCTGCGCGCCTGCGCCAGGAAGACCGGCAGCAGGCCCACCCCCAGGCCCGCGGCCACCAGTTCCATCACCGTCAGGATGCTGCCGACGCGGTAGCGCGGAGCAAGCTTGGGAAAGTGCCGTTTGCGCCAGGCCACGGACGGGTGTTCGGGCAGGCCGTCGTCGGGGCCGATCCACGGGGCCTGGCCGGCCTCCACCTCGCTGTAGCGGCGCACCGGGCCGGCCTTCGCGGCGAACAGCGCCACCCGCAATGCCCCCACGTGTTTGCCCACGAGGTGCTGGGGCGGACGCTGAGTGGCCCGCAGCGCGATGTCGGCGTCACGCCGGGTCAGGCTGGTCAGTTCGTTGCCCGCGTGCAGTTCGTAGCCCAGCAGGGGATGTTGCGCCGCGAGTGAACGGAGCGCGGGCGCGATCAGGCCGTGCAGCAAGGTGTCCGTGGTGGTGATCCGGACCGTGCCCGACACCCGTTCCGGCGTGGTCTGCGCCGCCGACCGAGCCCGCTCCAACTGGGCCTCCAGCTGCTCGCCATGCTCGGCCAGGGACTGCGCCAGTTCCGAAGGCGAATAACCGGCGCGGGAACGCTCGAACAAGCGCTGCCCCAGGCCGCGCTCGATGCGGCGTATGGACCGGAATACCGTCGACGCGTCCACGCCCAGCCGTTCCCCCGCTCCGGCCAGGTGGCCCGACCGCACCAGCGCCAGGATGACGTCAAGATCGGAAGCGCTGATTTTGTATTGCGTTTTTACAATCATTGAATGCACTCATGCCTATTTTTATTGCACCAACACAATCATAGATTCAAGACCTCCCAACCACACATGAGAGGTGAATCCCATGAAGCTCTACCACGCACCTGGTGCCTGCTCGCTGGCTGTCCACATCGCCCTGCGCGAGGTCGGCGCCGTGTTCGAAGGCGTGCGCATCGATCTGGCCAGCCACACCACCGCCGATGGCGCCGACTTCCACAGCATCTCGCCACGCGGCTACGTGCCACTGCTTGAACTGGACGACGGTTCGCGCCACACCGAGGCCGCCGCGCTGCTGCAGTACGTGGCCGACCTGGACCCGGCGCAGCGCCTGATCGGTGCCCCCGGCTCGAAACGGCGTCTGGAGGTGGTGGAGTGGCTCAGCTTCGTCGGCACCGAACTGCACAAGACCTTCAGCCCCTGGCTGTGGCACAAGGAAACGGCCGACTCGACGCGGCAGGCCGTCAAGGACAAGCTCGCCACGCGCTTCACGGAGCTGGACGAACGGCTTGCGGAACAAGACTTCCTGGCCGACGGCTACAGCGTGGCCGACGCTTACGCCTTCACCATCGTCAACTGGGCCAACGTCCTGGCCCTGCCGCTCACCCCCTACCCGCACCTGCGGGCCTACCTGGCGCGCGTCTCGCAGCGACCCCACGTTCAGGACGCCCTGCGTGTGGAAGGGCTGCTCAAGTGAGCCCGCCGCTGGTGCTGGTTTCGCACACGCTGTGCCCCTACGTGCAGCGGGTGGCCATCGTGCTGGCCGAGAAGGGCCTGGCCTTCGAGCGCCGCGACATCGACCTGGCGCACAAGCCCGACTGGTTCACACGGATCTCGCCGCTGGGCAAGACCCCGGTGCTGCTGGTCAACGGCGAGCCGGTCTTCGAATCGGCCGCCATCTGCGAGTTTCTCGATGAGACCGTGGGCCCGCGCCTGCACCCCAACGTGGCCCTGGAACGGGCCAGGCACCGCGCCTGGATGGCGTTCGGCTCATCGCTGCTGAGCAGCATCGGCGCGTTCTACAACGCCAAGGACACCGAGGGCCTGACTGCCCAGGCGGCCCAGATCCGGCTGCACCTGCAACAGCTCGAAGCGGCGCTGGGCGCCGGCCCCTACTTCGGTGGCGACCGCTTCAGCCTGGTGGACGTGGTGTTCGGTCCGGTGTTCCGGTACTTCGACGTGTTTGACACCCTCCAGGACTTCGGCTTCTTCGAAGGCCTGATCCGGGTGCCAGCCTGGCGGGGGCGGGGGGGCGCGCGCCCCGCCCGGGGGGGGGGCCCGGCGGCGCCGGGGACCCCGGTTGGTGGGGGGTTTTTTAGCGGCCCGGGGGGGGTGCCCCCGCCCCGCGGCGCGCCCCCCGACCTGTTCGTGAGCCTCCACGCCGACGCCTTCTTCACCCCCCGCCCGCAGG
>NZ_JASATI010000027.1:0-66886 GCF_038440225.1 Hydrogenophaga sp. OTU3427
CCATCCCGAAAAGGCACTTGCGTGACCTCGTTCAGATCATGAACAGGCTCTGGACCGTTCTTGAAGCGCGATGGGCAGGGCCAGCAGCAGGAAGCCGAAGGACTTGCCGTGCGCATCGAGGTTGAGCGAGGCGTTGACGCCGCCCTCCAGCGCCTCGTGGAAGACGAAGTTGAGCCCGTGCAGCCCGGGCAGCTCGTGGCGTTCGATGGCGCCGTGCCACAGCGCGGGGTGGGCGGCCTTCAGGCGCTCCACCGTCAGGCCGGCCTTGACGTCCTCGTAGTCGCGCGGGTCGTAGACCCAGACCGAGACGTTGGAGATGTTGCCCTTGTCGCCCGAGCGGGCCGAGGCGATCTCGCGCAGGGTCACGGTGCGCGGTGGGTGGGTGGTGGTGTTCATGACAGCAGCAGCTCGGTGCGCACGGTGATGGTGTCGCGGTCCACGTAAATCGGTTGCGTGGTGACCGCGGGCGTGATGTGGCCGCGGTAGCCGCCGCCGCCGGCCGGGCCGCCCAGCCACAGGCTTTCCACTTCCTCCAGCAGGTTCTCGGCCATGTCGCGCGAGGGCGTGCGCAGCGCGGCGCGCAGACGCACGTCGGTGCACTGCTCGGCGTGGGCGGGCAGGCCGTGTGAGGCGGTGGCGTGCAGGGCGCTCAGGCCGATCAGGTCCAGCCGCAGCGCCTCGGTGTGACCGTGCACCTCGCGCATGCGCTCGCGCACGATCTCGGCCGCCAGCTGTGCGCGGCCGGCCGCACCGGGCCCGGCGTAGCTGATCTCGCCTTCGGCCAGGAAACCGCCGTCGAAGCCGACGATGGCCTTGAGCTGGGCCGGCCGCGCCCGGCCGACGATGCCCGCGATGGCGACCCGGTCGGGCCCCTGCTGAACCACCCGTGCCTGCGAAAAATCGGCGCTGACGTCGGGCGTGAGGTAGGCGCGCGGGTCGTGCACCTCGTACAGCAGCTGCTCCTTGACGGTCAGCTCGCTCACCAAGCCGCCGGTGCCGTCGAGTTTGGTGACCACGGCGCTGCCATCCGCCTGCACCTCGGCCAGCGGAAAACCCAGGTGGGCGATGCCGGGCACCACCTTGTGGGGCGGATCGGCGAAGTAGCCGCCCGTGACCTGCATGCTGCATTCGAGCAGGTGGCCCACGGCGGTGCCGGCGCCCAGCCGTGCCCAGTCGTCCTGGCGCCAGCCGAAGTGGTGCACCAGCGGCGCCAGGAACAGCGAGGGATCGGCCACCCGGCCGGTGATCACCAGGTGGGGTTGTTCGTCCAGCGCCGGCAGCAGGGCTTCGATCCCCAGGTAGGCGTTGGCGCCCACCACGCGCAGGCCATGCGCCTGCACCGTCTGGCCGATCTCGGGCAGCCAGGTGCCCGGGACCACGCTGGCGGTGATGTCGTCACCGGTGACCACGGCGATGCGCAGTTTCAGGCCCAGGCGCTGCGCCAGCGCCACGGCCGCGCGGCCGGCGGCGGCCGGGTTGGCCACGCCCATGTTGGTGACGATGGTGGTGCCGTTCTTCACGCAGGCCGCCAGCACCGCGCCCAGGCGCTTGTCCAGCAGCGGGTGAAAGCCCTTGTTCGGGTCGGCCGCGCGCTGCAGGTGGCCGTAGGCCAGGGTGCGCTCGGCCAGGCACTCGAAGGCAATGCAGTCCAGCCGGCCGCGTTCGGCCAGATCGCGGGCGGGGGCGATGCGGTCGCCGGCAAAGCCGGCGCCGGCGCCGATGCGCAAGGTCATGCCTGTGTCACCTGAGGTGGCGCTGAAGCGGTCAACCGTAACATTTTGCAGCGGCTTGTTGCATTTGGGGCCGTGTGCCTATGATGGCCGTTTGCCTTCAACCCGCTGACGCCCATCCGCCATGACGTCCCATCGCGCCCTGTTTTCGCGCGCCCCACGGCTGCTGCACCGGTGGTGCCTGTGGCTGCTGCTGTGCTGGGGCGTGCCGGCCTGGGTCGGCGCACAGGGTGCGCCGCTGTTGGTGCTGGGCACCGACGCGCGGGCGCAGGCCCTGTGGCCCCACCTGAGCCGCTTCGAGGGCGAGACCGTGCCCCGTGACTGGACCGAGGCGCGGCACCAGCGCGAGCGTTTTGTGCCGCTGGCCGGCCGCCACGCCACCCTGGGCCTGCAGGCCGAGCCGGTGTGGCTGCACCTGGACCTGCAGGTGGATTCGGCCGCCGCCGGCGCCCGGGTGCTGGACATCGACTACCCGCCGCTCAACGACGTGCGGCTCTACCTGACGCGCGATGGCGCCCTGGTGCAGCAGGCGCAGATGGGCAACCTGCTGCCGCCGGCGCAGCGCCCGCTCTACAGCCGCTCGCTGGCCACCGACCTGAACCTGCCCGCCGGTCGCTACGAGCTGTGGTTGCGGGTGCAGACCGCCGGTGCCATGGTCCTGCCCATCACCCTGAGTCCGCCCGCCGTGTTCCACGGGCGTTCGCTGGACGAACAACTGCTGCAGGGCCTGCTCACCGGCCTGGCCCTGTGCCTGCTGGTCTACAGCGTGGCGCAGTGGCTGACGCTGCGCGACAGCCTGTTCCTGAAATACGCGGTCCTGACCACCGGCAGCCTGTGGTTCTCGCTGCTGCTGTTCGGCCTGGGCAGCCGCTACCTGTGGCCAGGCTGGACCTGGATGGAGCAGCACGCGGGGGGCTTCGCGGCGCTGATGGCCGCCTGCGGTTCCTTCCTGTTCATCGAACATTCGCTGCGTGCCCCGGGCGTGGCCCGCTGGTGGAGCCGGCTCATGCGGGCCGGCGCCGCCCTGTGCGCCACGGTGGCCACCTTGTACGCGCTGGACCTGCTGGCCAGCCGCACCGTCACCGGCGTGATGACCCTGCTGGGCGTGGCCCCGGCCCTGCTGGGCATGCGCGGCGCCTACCGGCGTGCCCGCGCGGGTGACGAGATCGGCCTGACCTTCCTGGCCGCCTGGTTCGTCTACGCGGTGGCCACCGGCGTGGTGATCGGGGTCATACGCGGCTGGATGCCGGTGAACTTCTGGACCCTGCACGCCTTCCAGTTCGGCGCCACGCTGGACATGCTGCTCTTCATGCGGGTGCTGGGCCTGCGCACCCGAGCCGTCGAACGCGCGGCGCGCGAGCTGTCGCGCGAGCGCGATGTGTTGCAGTCGCTGGCCCACACCGATCCCCTGACCGGCCTGGCCAACCGCCGCGGCCTCAACGCCGCGCTGTCGGCCGCGCTGCCGCAGTGTGGCCCGCAGCGGCTGCTGGCGGTCTTCGCGCTCGACCTCGACGGCTTCAAGCCGGTCAACGACCGCCATGGCCACGACGTGGGGGACGAACTGCTGGTGGCGGTGGCCCAGCGCCTGCGTGCCCACATCCGCTCCAGCGACGTCGTGGCCCGTGTCGGCGGCGACGAGTTCGTGCTGATGGCCGAGGGCCTGCCCGACGAGTTGGCCGCCCACGAGCTGGGGCTCAAACTGCGCGATGCCTTCAACACGCCCTTCGAGGTGCAGGCGGCGCCGGTGCAGGTGGGGCTGACCCTGGGCTATGCGCTGGCCCCCACCGACGGCCGCGCCGCGGTCGACCTGCTCAAGCGCGCCGACGCCGCCATGTACGCGGGCAAGCAGGCCGGCAAACACCGCCTGGTGCGTGCGGGCGTCCCGGCCTGAGGGCCTGCTCCAAGCCTGTTGCGTTCTCCAACAAGGCCCTGAGCCGGTGCCAGGGCCGGACGATCGTTTTTCAAGGCTTTTATTCTTGCTATTTTAGAAATAGAACATTCGCCATGAGGTTGTTTATCTTGTGATTCAGACGGAATACAGTTCATCCCATCGATGAGACGAACCCAACACTGACTCACCGAAGACGGGCAGCAAGACGCAAGACTGGCGTTCCAAAGCCCGAAGGAACCACCCTACACCTTCAAGGAAACACCATGAACACGACTTCGAAACTGACCACCGCCATCGCCCTGACCTTCGCCGCCCTGGCCGCCGGCAACGCCGTTGCCGCCGAAGCCGGCGACCGTGGCCTGAACCTGGTCAACGACTTTGGCCACCCGGTCCAGGCCGCCGCCAGCAACACCAGCCGCGACGCCGTGCGCGCCGAGTACCTGCGTGCCGCCGCCGCCGGCGAAGTGGTCGCCAGCGGTGACCGCGCCAGCCGCCTGGCCGCGCCCACCGTGGCCCAGGCTTCGGGCACCACCCGCGAGCAGGTCCGCGCCGAATACTTCCGCGCCGTGCGCACGGGCGACATCGTGCAAAGCGGCGATGTGGGCAACAAGCTCAACGACATGTTCCCGACGCAGTACCAGCGTTTTGACCGCGCTGACCGCGTGGCCAGCACCGGCAACGCCGCCCAGCTGTAATCGCACCCCCTCGCTGACGGGGCGGGCGTGAACCGCCCACCGCCAGTCCACGCCCACGGCGCCGGCCACCCGGGCGCCGTGGGCGTTTGTGCGCCTGCCCTGCCGGGATGCCCAACCCGTCCGCAGCGCCGCTTCATGTGGGCGTTGTTGTCCCCAGCGCGGCCTGCAGCATGTCGATGAACACCCGCGTCTTGGCCGGCATGAGCTTGCGTCCGGGAAACACGGCCGATGCCGTCTGGCTCGGCAGGCACCAGTCGGGCAGCACCCGGCGCAGGTGGCCCTGGCGCACCTCGGGCTGGGCGAAGTGGTCGGCCACGGCGGCGATGCCCGTGCCGGCGCGCGCCAGCCGGATCAGCAGCTCGGGCGAGTTGGCCGTGACCCGCCCGGGCGGCAGGCCTTCCCAGCGCTGGTCGCCGTGGGCCAGCGTCCAGGGCATGGGCTCGCCGTTGCCGCCCAGCATGCGCACCGCCTGGTGCTGCATCAGCATCTCGGGGTGGCTGGGTTGGCCGAATTCCGCCAGGTACTGGGGCGAGGCGTAGAGGCCGGCGGACAGCTCGGTCAGGCGCCGCGCCGCCAGCAGGCCGTCGCTGGGCAGCGGGCCCATGCGCAGGGCGAGGTCGAAACCCTCGCCCAGCAGATCGACCCGGCGCGGCGACAGGTCGATGTCCAGCGTGATGCCGGGGAACATGGCCGCGAAGGCCGCCAGCGATTCGGCCAGCAGCACGTTGGCGATGTCGCTGGGCATGGACACCCGCAGCCGCCCGCTGGGCGCGGCCTGGCGGCGCTCGCTCAGGGCCGCCACCGCCTCCACCTCCAGGGCCACCTGGCGGGCGTGTTCCAGCAGTTCTCGGCCGAATTCGGTCAGCGTCTGGCGCCGCGTGGTGCGCAGCAGCAGCCGTTCGCCCAGGCGCTGCTCCAGCCCCGCCAGACGCCGCGACACGGTGGACTTGGGCCAGCCCAGTTTCTCGGCCGCGCGGCTGAAACTGCCCAGCTCGGCCACGCTGGCGAAGATGAGCAGGTCGTTGGGGTCGATGCCCACATCGTTTGATTGTTCCATGATGGCAACAATCATATCCAGATCAGGGGATTCTCAGGTGGATTGGTCCGTCATAAAGTACGTCCATCCCAACCACGTTTCAGGAGATTCACCATGAACAAGCCCACCCTCAACACCCTCGACCTCGTCGGCCGCCTGCTGCTGGTCGCCCTCTTCCTGCCGGCCGGCATCGGCAAGCTGACCGGTTTTTCCGGCACCGTGGGCTACATCGCCTCGGTCGGCCTGCCGCTGCCCACGCTGGGCGCCGCGTTGGCCGCCGTGGTCGAGATCGCCGGTGGCCTGGCCCTGCTGTTCGGCTTCGGCACCCGCATCGCCGCCCTGGTGCTGGCCGCCTTCACCCTGGTCGCGAGCTTCTTCTTCCACGCCTACTGGGCCGTGCCGGCCGACCAGGCCTTTGTCCAGCAGCTGCTGTTCTTCAAGAACATCGCGGTCGCCGGTGGCCTGTTGAGCCTGGCCGCCCACGGTGCCGGCGCCTGGAGCCTGGACGCCCGGCGGGCTTGAATTTGCACCCCCCGCGCCGCCTGCGGCGTCCCCGGCGGGGGCATCACATCGCACCGAACGCGGCGCCTTGAGGCGCCAATTGGTTTCACCCACAAGGAGATTCACATGAGCACACACACCGAACTCGGCCGCGTCACGTTGTCCCGCACGGTGGAGCGCCTGGTTGCCGGCCAGGCCACCTCGGACGGCGCGGGCGTCAAGCTCAACCGGGTGCTGACGCAGAACCTGCAGCGCCGGCTCGACCCCTTCCTGATGCTGGACGCCTTTGGCAGCGACAACCCGGACGACTACATCGCCGGCTTCCCCGACCACCCGCACCGCGGCTTCGAAACCGTCACCTACATGATCGCCGGGCGCATGCTGCACCGCGACAGCGCGGGCCACGAGGGCCTGCTGCAAAACGGCGGCGTGCAGTGGATGACGGCCGGCAAGGGCGTGATCCATTCGGAGATCCCGCAGCAGGAGGAAGGCGTGATGGAGGGTTTCCAGCTCTGGCTGAACCTGCACAGCAGCGAGAAGATGAACGCGCCCTGGTACCGCGACTTCCAGGCCGCCGAGCTGCCCCGGCTGACCACGGCCGAAGGCGTGGACGTGACGGTGATCGCCGGTGAAAGCCACGGCGTGGCGGGCGCGGTGACGCGCGACATCACGCGGCCGACCTACCTGGACCTGCACCTGCCGGCCGGCGCGCGCTTCGAGCAGGCGCTGCCGCCCACCCACAACGCCTTTGTCTACGTGTACCGGGGCGAGGTCACGGTGGCGGGCCAGGCGGTGCCGGCCGGGCGCATGGCCATCCTCGCCAACGACGCGCAAGCCGACGGCGTGGTGATCGAGGCCGGCGCCGACGCGAAACTGCTGCTGATCGCGGGCCAGCCGCTGAAGGAGCCGATCGCGCAGTACGGCCCGTTCGTGATGAACACGCAGCAGGAGATCTACCAGGCGGTGAGCGATTTCCGCGAAGGGCGCCTGGGCGAGTTCGCCCACTGATGCCCGGGCCGGGGCCTCAGCTGCCCCAGCGTGTCACGGCCAGGGCCACCATGCTGCCCACGGTGTCCAGCGCCAGCAGGCACCAGGCCGCTGCCCTGCCGCGTGGCTGGCCGGGTCGCAGCGCCTGCCGGCCGGCACCCACGTAGACCAGCAGGAGCAGCAGCTTGGCCGCCAGCCAGGGCTGCGCCGGGCCCGGGTACTGGCCGCTGGCCACCATCAAGGTCAGGCCGGCGGCGAGCAGCAAGCTGTCGTTCAGGTGCGGCAGCCAGCGCAGCACCGGCCAGCGCCTGCGCCAGTCCACCCCGCCCAGCCCGCAGCCGCCACGCAGCACGAACAGCGTGATGGACAGGGTCACGCAGGCGATGTGCAGATCGCGGATCAGGAGGTAGGGCAGGGCCATGGCGCGGAGACCTTTTCAGCGGTGGATGCGCATGCCCGGCAGCCGCCAGTCGCGCCACATGGCCAGCAGGCGCAGCGCGGTGGCGCCGGCCGCGCCCAGCGCCAGCGCGGCGGTCTCGGCCAGGCCCAGCCACTGCGCGCCCACCACCAGCCAGCCGCCCACAAAGGCACACACGGCGTAGGGCCGGTGGTCGCGGAAGGCCGAGGGGATTTCGTTGCACACGATGTCGCGCAGCACGCCGCCGAAAACGGCGGTCATCACCCCCATCAGCACCGCGATCAGGGGCGGCATGCCGGCCGCCAGCGCGATCTGCGTGCCGCTGGCGGCGAACAGGCCCAGGCCCAGCGCGTCGGGCCATTGCATGGCCTGCTGCGTGGGCGCCAGGTGGTGGCTGCGCAGCCAGGCACCCGTGCCCAGGCACAGCACCAGCACCGCCCACGCGTACCAGCTGTGCTCGACCCAGAAAAAGGGCCGGCGGTCCAGCAGAACGTCGCGCAGCGTGCCGCCGCCAAAGGCGGTGGCGAAGGCCACCACCGTCACCCCCACCACGTCCAGCCGCTTGCGCACCGCCTCGACGATGCCGGACAGGGCGAAGGCTGCCGTGGCCGCGATCTCGATGGCGGTCTGTGTCGTCGACAGCGTCTGGGTGACGAGCGGGTTCAGGGGCATGTCAGGCCGCAGCGCCGGGCTGCCCCCAAGCCAGGCCGTGCCCCTCGGTGGGCAGCGAACACGCGCAGCGAGGAGCGTGGGGGCCCATCTCAGACGACCATGGGGGTGAGTGCTCCGTCCATGGACAGGATGGCGCCCGTGACGTAGCTGGCGCGCGCCGACGCCAGGAACAGCACCGCGTCGGCCACTTCCTCGGGGCGCGCGATGCGGCCCAGCGGCAGGCGGGCGTTGATCTGGGCCAGCGCCTCGTCGGTGTCCACGCCCTTGAGCCGGGCCTCGGCTTCCAGGCCCTGCTGCAGGCGCGTGGTGTGGGTCTGGCCGGGGTTGACCGCGTTGACCCGCACGCCCCGGGCGCCATAGGCGTTGGCCAGGCCGGCGGTCACCAGCATCAGGGCGGCGTTGGCCGCGCCGCCGGGCAGGTGGATGGGGCTGGCCACCTTGCCGCCGGCGCCGACCACGTTGACGATGGCACCGCCCTCCCGCTGCGCCATGCGCTTGACCAGCACGTCCATGGCGTGGATGTAGGTGAAGTACTTGGCCTGCATGGCGTCGGCCCAGGCCTGGGGCGTGAGTTCGTCGGCCGGTGTGCGGCGGGCGGCGCCGGCCGAATTGACCAGCACCTGCACCGGTCCCAGCGCGGCCTCGGCGGCGTCGATCGCGGCCAGCGCCTGCGCCGGGTCGCGCAGGTCGGCGCCCTGGGTGCCCACCCGTTCGGGCGCCACGCCGCCGGCCAGCAGCATGGCACGGGCCGCCGCCAGGGCGCTCAGGTCGCGCGCCACCAGGGTGACACGCGCGCCTTCGGCCAGGAAACCCTGGGCGCAGGCCAGGCCGATGCCCTTGCTGCCGCCGGTGATGAGCACATGGTGGTCGCCGAGTTCGAGGTTCATGGGGCGCGATGGTAATCGGGGATGACCACGCCGGGGCTTTGTTGCCAGACGTGGAAGGGGATGTGGGTGTCCATGACGAAGCGGTCGCCCCGGTACCAGAAGCGGCCGGCCAGCACCACGCGGCCGTCGGTGTCGAGCACGTGGCGTGTCATGTGGGCGATGGGCGTGGCAAAGGGGCAGTCCAGTTCGGCCGCCAGGGTCAGGTCGGCCGGTGCCACGCTCAGCGTCTGCCGCACATCCTGCATGCGTTCGCCGGCGTGGCGGTTCAGCAGCCAGGCGATCTTGTGGCGGCGTTCGGCACCGCGCGGGAACAGGGCGCGGATCTCGCTGGCGACAAAAATCTCGACCAGGCAGAAGACCTCGCCCCCGTGCAGGTGGCGCTTGCGCACGAAGTCGTAGGCCGGGTAGACCGCGTGGCCCTGGCGCAGCGCCTCGGGCAGGGGCTCGCGGCGGCGTTGTGCCAGCAGCTCCATGCGCAGGTCCTCGCTGCCCGGGTCGTTGATGGCGGCGCGCAGCCGCGCGTCCACGGCCGGTCCGCGGCTGGCCACGCCCTCGGCGACGAAGGTGCCGCGCCCGCGCGCGCTGGTCACCAGGCCGTCGCGCGCCAACAGGCCATAGGTCTGGCGGGCGGTGATGCGGGCCACGCCGTGCTGGCTGGCGAGTTCGGCCACCGTGGGCAGGCGGTCGCCGGGGCGCAGCGTGCCGTGGGCGATCTGGTGGCGCAGCACGCTGGCCAGGCGCACGTACTGCGCCACGCCCACGTCCTGTTCGCGTTGCTGCATCACATCTCGATGTTGAGGCCACGCACGAAGGGCACCCAGCGCGCGCGTTCGGCCTGGCCGAAGCTGTCGGCCTGGGCCGGCGTGGTGGGGCCCAGCGCTTCGGACGCGCCCTGGGCCAGCCGCTCCTTCACACCGGGCTGGGCCAGGGCGTGGTTGAGCGCGGCGTTGAGCCGCTCCAGCGCCGCCGGCGGCGTGGCGGCGGGCGCGAACAGGTTGTTCCAGGTGTAGGCCTGGTAGTCGGGCAGGCCCGACTCGGCGAAGGTGGGGACCTGCGGCCCCATGGGGCTGCGCTGGGGCGAGGAGACCGCGAGGATCTGCGCCTTGCCCTGCTGTGACAGCGGGTTGGACGAGAGGAAGCCGTCGAACAGCAGGTCCACGTGGCCGCCGGCGAGATCGGCCAGCGCCGGACCGTTGCCCTTGTAGGGCACATGCAGCAGCGAGATGCCGGCGGCGCGCGCGAAGGCCTCGCCCACGATGTGGCTGATGGAGCCCGGGCCCCCCGAGCCGTAGGTGATCTTGCCGGGCTGCGACTTGGCCAGCGCGATCAGCTCGGCCAGGGTGCGTGGCATGCGGGTGCTGGCCACCAGCACCATGCCCGTGCGCGACACCAGGCCGATGTTGCGCAGGTCACGCTCGACGTCGAAGGGCAGGCTTTTGTAGAGGCCGATGTTCATCACCAGCTGCGAGCTGGTGCCCAGGCCGATGGTGTGGCCATCGGGTGCGGCCTTGGCCACCACGTCGGTGCCCACCGAGCCACCGCCGCCGGGCCGGTTCTCCACCACCACGGGCTGGCCCAGGGACTCGCTCATGTAGCGCGCCAGTTCGCGGGCGATGAGGTCGTTGCCGCTGCCGGGCCCGAAGGCCACGACCAGCCTGACGGGCTTGCTGGGAAAGGCCTGTGCCCAGGCGGCGGGGGCCAGGGTGGTGGCAAGCAGGGCGGCGAGGCTTTGACGGCGGTCCATGGTGTTGTCCTTTAGAGGAGATGGGGGGGCACACGAACGGGGATAGACAACAGGATCTGCGCCATGCCCTTGCCCAGCGGGTCGTTGCGCAGCGAGGCCATGCCGCCGCCGCCCAGCGCCTGTTCGCAGACGAAGTTGAAGGCGTGGATGCCGGGCACCTCGAAGCGTGTCACCGGCCCCTGCACCAGGTGGCCCAGCCACTGCGCCACGCGTTCGGCCGTGAGCTGGGCGCGCAACAGCGGCAGCAGCTCGGGGCGGCGGGCGATGACGCCGATGTTGGAGGTGTCGCCCTTGTCGCCGCTGCGGGCCCAGGCCAGGCGCACGAGCGGCAGCTCGACCGCGTCGGCGCCCACGGCCAGCAGGTCGGTACCGGGGACGGGCGCGGCGGGCGTGAACGCTTCACCGGCGGGCACGGTGATGCCCAGGGTCTGGCCGTCGACGTGCACCTGGGGCGCGACCCTGGCCTTGGGCATCAGGAAGGCGTACTGCCGGATCGAGGGCGAGACCGTGGGCCGGCCGCTGGCGCCGGTGGTGCCAGGCGCCCACGAGGTGCCGGCCGGCGCGATCTCGCGCGCGAACAGCTCCAGCGCCTCCTTGCGGGGGTGGGTCACGGTCAGGCGCAGCACCGCTTCGCGGGTGCCCTCGGCGCGGGCGTGTGGGCCGTAGCAGGACTCGGCGCCCAGCACCTCCAGGTGGTGGGCGGTGTAGGGGCCCAGGCCGGCGGCCGCCAGCATCTCGCCGGTGCGGATCAGCACCGCCTCGCCGGTGCGCCGCGCCTTGGCCACCGCGTCCAGGCCGACGATGGTGAGTTGGGCCGAGCAGCGGTGGCCGGCCATGTAGGTGGCGCTGACCTTGTAGTGGGGCGTGGGCGCGCGGCCGCGGGCGCCGCTCACGTGCACGCGGTGTTCACCGGCCTGCGCGATGCGCACCTGGCTGAAATCGCACACCACGTCGGGCAGCAGGTAGGCCGTGGGGTCGCCGATCTCGTAGAGCATCTGCTCGGCCACCACGGCCGGTGTGAGCAGGCCGCCGGTGCCGGCCGGCTTGGTGACGGTGAAATCGCCATTGGCCGCGCATTCGACGATGGGGTAGCCGATGTGCGCCCAGTCGGGCACGCGTTCCCAGTCGGTGTGCAGGCCGCCCGTGCCCTGGGCGCCACACTCGATGATGTGGCCGGCCAGCGAGCCAGCGGCCAGCAGGTCGTGCTGTTCGGGCGACCAGCCGAATGCATGCATCAACACGCCCAGCGTCACGGCAGAATCGACACAGCGACCGGTGATCACCACCTGCGCACCGGCGTCCAGCGCGGCCTTCACCGGCAACGCGCCCAGGTAGGCGTTGGCGGTCAGCAGCTTGTCGGGCAGCGGCGCGCCGCTTTGTATCTCGCGCACCGCGGGCACGGCCTCGCGCAGGGCGGGCAGCTGGGGCATGAGGTCGTCGCCGGTGACCACCGCGATCTTCAGCGCGATGCCCTGTTCCGCCGCCAGTGTGGCCAGCGCGTCGGCACAGCCCTGCGGGTTGACGCCACCGGCGTTGCTGACCACGCGGATGCCCTTTTCCACCACCTCGGCCAGCACCTGTTTCATGGCCACCGACACGAAGTCGGTGGCGTAGCCCAGCTCGGGTTTCTTGAGCCGCGCGCCGGCCAGCAGGGACATGGTCAGCTCGGCCAGGTAGTCGAACACCAGGTAATCGATCTGGCCGCTGCGCACCAACTGGGGCGCGCCCACGGCGCTGTCGCCCCAGAAGCCGGAGGCGCCGCCTATGCGTATGGTTGGGGTCATGAATGGTCTCCCGCCGGGCCGCCCCAAGGGAGGCCAGCGCCCCCCTGGGGGGCAGCGAATACACGAAGTGATGAGCGTGGGGGCAGATTCATCGATGGTCTCCCGCCGGGCCGCCCCCAGGGAGGCCAGCGCCCCCTGGGAGGGCAGCGAACACACGAAGTGATGAGCGTGGGGGCAGGTTCATTGGCCTGTCCAGTTGGGTTTGCGCTTTTCGCGGAAAGCGACCTGCCCCTCGGCCGCGTCCTCGCTCAGCGCGAACAGCGCGATCTGGCTTTCGGTGAAGGCGATCGATTGTTCGAAGGTCATGTGCTCGGTCTGTTTCATGGTGTAGAGGCCGCGGCGGATGGCGGCCGGCGACTTGTCCAGCAGCCGGTCGAGCAGCGCCTGCAGCGCCTCGTCCACGTCATCGGCCACGCCGTTGATCAGGCCCACGGCGTGCGCGCGCTCGGCGCTGACGGGCTCGCCGGTCAGGCACCACTCGGTCAGCACACGCCGGGGCAGCAGGTCGCCCAGCACGCTGAGCACCTGGGCCGGGAACACACCCACCTTCACCTCCGGCAGGCCAAAGATGGCGTGGCGCGCGGCCACCGCCATGTCGCACATGCCCATCAGGCCCATGCCGCCGGCCATGCAGGCGCCGTTGACGCGCGCGATCAGGGGCACGTGGCTGGCGCGGGCCTGGCGCAGCAGGTTGGCAAAGGTCTGCGTGGGCTCGGAATGGTCGAACTTGAACGACTGTCCGGTCTGCAGGTCGGCCCCGGCGCAGAAGGCCTTGCTGCCGGCGCCGGTGATGACGATGGCCTGGGCCTCGCGGGTCCGGTTGACGCGGGCGATGGCCGCGGCGATGCCGCTCAGCACGGCCGGGTTCATGGCGTTGCGGCGCTCCTCGCGCTGGATGGTCAGCCACAACACGGGGCCGCGTTGTTCTTCAAGCAGTTCGGGGGTGGTGCTCATGGTCGGGGGCTCGGGTTGGAAACAGGGGGCGCTCACTCGCGCACGGCGCCGGACGCGATCAGGGCGGCGATGCGGGCCTCGTCGTAGCCGGCCTCGCGCAAGACGCCTCGGCTGTGTTCGCCGGCGCGTGGCGCGGGGGTGGCGGGGCCGGGCGGCGTGCCCGACCACTCGCTGGGCACGGCGGTGTTGCGCACCGTGCCCACCTGCGGGTGCTGCAGCTCGTTGAAAAAGCCGATGTCCCGCAGGTGCGGGTCGTCCAGCACCGATTCGAAGGTGTGCATGGGGAAGACCGGGATGTCGGTGCCGGCCAGCAGCGCCTGCAGCTCGGCCGTGCTGCGCTGTGCGATCTCGTCCGAGACCCACTGGTACAGCTCGGAGATGTGGCGGGTGCGGGTGCCGATGTTGGCCAGACGCGGGTCGGTGGCGAAGGCGTCGGGCTGGCCGATGGCGCTGAGGAACTGGCGCCACTGTTGATCGGTGTAGATCAGGCAGCACACGTGGCCGTCACGGGTGGCGTAGGGCCGGCGTTCGGGCGAGAGCAGGCGTGGGTAGCCAAAGCCGCCTTGCGCCGGCACGAAGGTCTGGCCGTAGAGGTGGTCGCCCAGCACCTGGGGCAGCAGGGTCTCGAACATGGGCACGTCCACGCGCTGGCCACGGCCGGTCTTTTCGCGGGCGTAGAGCGCGGCGCAGATCACGCCAAAGGCGTGCTGGCCCACCAGACGGTCGGCCAGCGTGAAGGGCACGTAGCGCGGGATGTCGCCGCTGCCCTGGCCCACGGCCTGGGGCAGGGCGCAGGCGGCCTGGATCAGGTCGTCGAAGGCCGCCTGGCCGGCGTAGCGGCCGCGCTCGGAGAAGCCGAACATGCCGACGTAGATGAGGCGCGGGTGGAGGGCCGCCAGCGTCTCGAAGTCCAGCCCCAGCCGGCGCATGGCGGGTGGGCGCACGTTGTAGGCCAGGACGTCGGCGTCGGCCAGCAGGTCCAGCAGGGCCTGCCTGCCGTCGGCTGCCTTGACGTCGAGCACGATGCTGCGCTTGTTGCGGTTCAGCCCCAGGAACAGCGGCCCCAGGCCCTGCGCCCCTTGTGGGCCTATGCCCCGCACCACATCGCCGCCAGGCGCCTCGACCTTGATCACGTCCGCCCCCAGATCGGCCAGCATCTGTGTCGCCGACGGCCCCATGAACACGGCCGTCATGTCGATGACACGAACGCCTGCGAGCGGGCCGGAACGGGGTTTGTCTGTGGAGTTCAAGTTTGCACCTAAAAACCTATTGATAGGTTTAATGGGTGCATGGTAGGCCGACAGCGATGGTTGCGGGATGGGGTTTACCCTGGCGGCGTCAAGGTGCCGCCAGGGAACGGGCTCACCGCTCCGCGATGTAGTGCGACATCACCACGTTCTCGCCCTCGGCCAGAAAGGCGCGGACCTCGGCTTCGAGGGCGTGGTCGGCCACGGTGGTGCGGGCGCGCTGGTGCAGGTAGTCGGCCCAGGATTCGACGATGAAGCGTTCGACGTAGCGCGAGGGTTCGCCCAGGTCCTTGTAGACGCGCCAGAAGGTGGCACCGTCGCGCCGACGCGGGGCCTTCATCTGGCTGACCGCGTCGAGGAAGGCGGCGTCGCTGCCGGGGCGGATGCGGTAGCCCATCTCCACCGCCACCGGACCGGCCTCGGGGCTGGGTTCGGCCTCGATGAACAGCTCGTCCCAGGGCGTGCCCTGGGTCACCTCGTGGGCCTCGCCCACGCGCAGCGGAAAGGGCCGGGCCAGCAGCAGGCCGGCGGCCATCAGCACGGCGGCCGAGACCAGGGCCGCGCTCAGGCCGACCAGGTCGGACACCGCGCCCCAGAAGGCCGAACCCAGGGCGTAGGCACCCAGCGCCGCCACCATGTGCATGGCCACGGCGCGCGAGCGCACCCAGGGCGGCGCGCTGGCCTGGGTGGCGCTGTTGAAGATGGACATGGCCGTCATCCAGGCGCCGCCACCGCAACCCATGGCGATGTAGATCATCCAGGGCACCCGCACCGTGGCGGCCAGCAGCAGCACCAGCGCAAAGACGCCACAGGCGACGGCGACGATGGCGTCCAGCCCGAAACGCGCACGCACGCGTCCCACCACCAGGCCCGCGCACACCGCGCCGGTGCCCATGCAGCCCATGAGCAGGCCGAAGCCTTCGGCGCCCGAGCCCATGCGCTGGGCGATGGAGGGCAGCAACGCCCACAGGGCCGAGCCGGCCGCGCCGTAGGCCATCACCCGCACCAGCTGCGCCAGGATGATGCGCGAGTGCCAGGCGAAACGCAGCCCGCTCAAGGTGCCGCCCCACAGGCGTTCGGCCGGCAGGCGCGACGGCGGGTGGGCGCGTGGCGGCCAGCGGCGGGTTGACTGCCACATGACCACGGTGGTCAGCACGGTCACGGCAAATACCCAGCCCGCCCCCAGGCGCACGAACAGCAGGCCGGCCAGCGTGGGGCCGACGGCGCGCGCCGCGTTGTAGGCGATGCTGATGACGGTGATGGCCTGTGGCCATTCCTCGCGCGGCACGGGGTCGACCACGGACGAGTTCCAGGCCGGGGTGAGCACGGCGATGCAGCAGCCGCAGACGAAGACCAGGAACAGCACCGAGGCCGGCCCGCCCCAGCCGCCCAGCACCAGCAGCGCCAGCAGCACACAGGCGATCAGCTGGGCGATCAGCGCGCCCGAGATCAGGCGGCGGCGGTCGGTGGTGTCGGCCAGCACGCCGGCCGGCAGGGCCAGCACGAACATGGGCAGGAAGATGGCGGTCTGCACCAGCGCCGCCAGGAAGGACGAGCCGGTCAGCTCGACCATCAGCCAGGCCGCGGCCATCGCCTGCATGCCGTTGCCGATGAAGAAGGCGCCGCCGCAAAACCACAGCCCGCGGAAGGCGGGCTGTTTCAGGGGGCTCCAGATGGAGGGGGAGGGTGGCATGGGCACATTATTGCCCCACTGCCCGGCCCCTGCGCGGGGCGGGGTTCAGCGCTGGGCGGGCGCGACCGCCATGTGGGCCTGCTGCAGGTCCAGGATGGCCTCGGGGTCCTGCGACTCCTGTTGTGTCGGGTGGTCCAGACCCTGGTGCAGGCGCTGCATGTCAAGGTCGCCGGTCCACTTGGCCACCACCAGCGTGGCCACGCCGTTGCCCACCAGGTTGGTCAGCGCGCGGGCTTCCGACATGAAGCGGTCGATGCCCAGGATCAGGGCCAGGCCGGCCACCGGCACGCCGCCCACCGCCGACAGTGTGGCCGCCAGCACGATGAAGCCGCTGCCGGTGATGCCGGCCGCGCCCTTGGAGGTCAACAGCAGCACGGCCAGCAGGGTCAGCTGCTGGGTCAGCGACATGGGCGTGTCGGTGGCCTGGGCGATGAACACCGCCGCCATGGTCAGGTAGATGGAGGTGCCGTCGAGGTTGAAGGAGTAGCCGGTGGGAATGACCAGGCCGACCACCGACTTGCGCGCGCCCAGGTTTTCCAGCTTTTCCATCATGCGCGGCAGCACCGATTCGCTGGAGGAGGTGCCCAGCACGATCAGCAGCTCTTCCTTGATGTAGCGCACGAACTTGAACACGCTGAAGCCGTGCAGCCGGCTGATCAGGCCCAGCACCACGAACACGAACAGCAGGCAGGTCAGGTAGAACGCGCCCATCAGCTTGCCCAGCGAGAACAGCGAGTCGACGCCGTACTTGCCGATGGTGAAGGCCATGGCGCCGAAGGCGCCGATGGGGGCCACCTTCATGATGAAGCCGACGATGTCGAACAGCACGTGCGAGAACTTCTCGATGAAGTCGAACACCAGGGTGCCGCGGCCGCCGAACTTGTGCAGCGCGAAGCCGAACAGCACCGAGAACAGCAGCACCTGCAGGATCTCGCCCTTGGCGAAGGCGTCCACCACCGAGGTCGGGATGACGTTGAGCAGGAAGTCGGTCGTGCCCTGCATCTTGCCCGGCGCGGTGTAGGCGGCGATGCCCTTGGTGTCCAGCGTGGCCGGGTCCACGTGCATGCCGGTGCCGGGCTGCAGCAGGTTGACCACCACCAGGCCGATGATCAGCGCCAGGGTGGAGACGACCTCGAAGTACAGCAGCGCCAGGCCACCGGTCTTGCCGACCTTCTTCATGTCCTCCATGCCGGCGATGCCCACCACCACGGTGCAGAAGATGATGGGCGCGATGATCATCTTGATCAGTTTGATGAAGCCGTCGCCCAGGGGCTTCATCTGCGCGCCCAGCTCGGGCTGGAAATGGCCCAGCAGCACGCCGATGGTGACGGCGACCAGGACCTGGACGTAGAGGGACTTGTAAAGCGGCTTCTTGGCCGTTGCGGGGCTGGACATGGCGCTGTCTCCGTTGTCGTTCGAGGGGAGGGGCGAACGATACGCAGAGGCTCCCGCGCCGCCAACTGTGGCGTTCAACAGTAGGGAAAGTACTTAGATCCCCCCACGCTCCGCCGCTGCGCGGGTCGCTGCCCCCCGAGGGGGCTGGGCCGCCTTGGGAGCGGCCCGGCGACGGCCCGGCATCTCTCCACGGTCTGGGAGCAAGAGGGGCGGCCCCTTGTCCCGTGTCCGCCCGATCAGGGCGTCTGCGCCTTGGCGCGTTCCACGGCCCGCAGCAGATCGGCGCCCACGCGGCGCTCGAAATCGTCGTACACCGGCTGCACCGCCGCCCGCAGGGCGGCGCGTTGAGGGGCGTCGACACTGTGCAGACGCACGCCGGGCAACTGGCGCAGCGTCTCCAGCGCCTGGCGTTCGGTGTCTTCGGCCTGCCGGTGGCTCTCGTCGATGGCGTCGGCCAGCGCGCCGGCCAGCAGTTCGCGGTCGGGCGCGGCCAGCCGGCGCCAGAAGCGCTGGCTGGTGACCACCGCGTAGCCGAGGTAGCCGTGCCGCGTCAGCGTCAGGTCGCGCTGCAGTGGCGCCAGGCCTTGGGTGAGGAAGTTGGACAGCGGGTTCTCGGCGCCCTGCACCACGCCGGCGGCCAGCGCGCGCTGGGTCTCGCCAAAGGGCAGCACCACCGGCTGCGCCCCCAGCGCCCGCATCTGGCCGCTGAGCACGCGCGAGGCCTGCACCCGCAGGCGCAGCCCACGGAAATCGGCCGGCGTGCGCAGCGGCCGGCCGGCGCTCATGTGCTTGAAGCCGTTGTCCAGGTAGCCCAGGCCCACCATCTGCTGGCGGTCCAGGCGCAGCAGCAGCTCCTGGCCGATGGGGCCCTGCGTGACCCGGCGCACCTGCGCCAGGTCGTCGAACAGGAACGGCAGGTCGAAGACCTCGAAGGCCGGCACACCGACGTTGCCGAACTTGGACAGCGAGGGCGCCAGCAGCTCGACCGCGCCCAGCTGCAGCGCCTCCATCTCGTCGTCGTCGCCATAGAGCTGCGAGTCGGGGTAGATCTGCACCAGCACCCGGCCCCGGGAGCGCGCCTCGGCCAGGGCCTTGAAGCGCAAGGCCATGCGGCCCTTGGGCGTGTCGGGCGCCACCACGTGCGAGAAGCGCACCAGCACCGGGCTGGCGGGCGCCTGGGCCCTGGGCGCCGCGCACCAGGGCAGCGCCAGCAGGGCCAGGGCGTGGCGGCGTGGCAAGGGGGGCGGTGAGCGCATGTCGACTATGCTAATCCGCCCATGCCCACCGATCCCGCCACCGACTTCGCCCTGCTCGAACTCGAAGCCCGGCAGACCGCCGCGCTCAACCGGCGCGCCATGGCCTGGCTGCTGGGCCTGCTGGCCCTGGTGGCGGGCTGCCTGGTGCTGCTGGCGCTGTTCCTGCGCCAGGTCGAGGCCGAGGACGAGGCCCGCGCCCGCAGCGCCGATGCCCAGTGGCTGGACCAGACCCTGCGCTTTCACCTGCGCCGGCTCGAAGCCGACCTGGCCCTGCGCGCCCGGCAGGCCCGCCGCCCGGACGAGATGCCGGCCACGGCCGAACACGCCGGCCAGCTTTGGCGCACCGAAGGCGCCGTCACCTTCCACGCCTGGCTGCCGGTCGATCCGCGCGAGCCGGCCCAGCGCTGGCCGCTGCTGCAGCAGGTCCGGCCCCAGCACCCCGACAACGAAGGCGCCCTGGTCACGCTGCTGGCCACCACGCGCGGCCTGCAGCGCCCGGCCTACGCGGGCCCGCTGCCGGCCGCCGACGGCCGCCCCGGCGGGGCCCTCTGGCTGGCGGTGCCGCAGTTCGAGCAGGGGCGTTTCCTGGGCGACTACGTGGCCGCCGTCGACCTGGAGCGCGCGCTGGCCCAGCTCATCCCCAGCTGGTACCTGCAGGACCACAGCCTGACGCTGGCCGCCGACGACACCCGCCACGACCCGAGCGACGCCAGCCGCTTCGTGGCGCCCATCCACCTGCCGGGCGCGCAGCTGGCCCTGGTGGTGGTGCCCCACAACCCGCAGCCGGCACCCGCGCCCCGGGCCTTTTTTGGTGTCGCCCTGCTGTGCCTGGCCGGCATGGGCGTGGCCCTGGTGCTGCTGTGGCGCGACATCCAGCGCCGCCAAAGGGTGGAGGCGCGGCTGCAGACCCAGATGGCCCTGCGCACGGCGATGGAACGTTCGGTCACCCTGGGCCTGCGCGCCTGGGACCTCGACGGCCGGCTGCTGCACGTCAACCAGGCCTTTGGCCGCCTGGTCGGTCACCCGCCGTCGGCGCTGGTGGGGCTGCAGGGCGCCATGCCCTACTGGCCGCCCGGGCGCGGCGAGGAGTTCGCGCACCTGCGCGCCCACATGGCCCAGCCTGGCCTGCAGGAGCAGGGCCTGGAGGCGCAGCTGTGCCACCGCGACGGCCACTTGCTGGACGTGCTGCTGCACGGCGCGCCGCTGCTGCGGGCCGACGGCACGGTGATCGGCTGGATGGGGTCGGTGCTGGATGTCACCGAACGCAAGCGCACCGAACGCCTGGCCGCGCGCCAGCAGGAGCTGCTCGAGGCCTCGGGCCGGCTGATCGTGGTGGGCGAGGTCGCGTCCACCCTGGCGCACGAGCTCAACCAGCCGCTGGGCGCGCTCAGCAGCTTCGCCAACGGCCTGCTCAACCGCTTGCGCCAGGGCCGCTGCACGCTGGCCGACGTGGTGCCGGTGGTCGAGCGCATGGAGCGCCTGGCCGACAAGGCGGGTCGCGTGATCCAGCGGGTCAACGCCTTCGCACGGCGCCAGGAGATGAGCCGCCAGCCGCTGGAGATCACCCGCTTCGTGCGCCGGGTGGCGGGCCACGTGGCCCTGCCCGAGGGGGTGTGGCTGACCCTGGACCTGCCGGACCAGGAGCTGACCCTGCCGGCCGATGCCCTGCTGCTGGAACACGCGCTGCACAACGTGGTGCTCAACGCCGGCGAGTGGGCCGGTCGGGGGCTCGCCGGCAGCGCCGCCGTGGCCGTGGGTCTGGTGATCACAGACCAGGAGGCAGGCATCGTGGTCGAGGACAGCGGGCCGGGCGTGGCGCCGGACCAGGCGCAACAGATCTTCGACGCCTTCGCCAGCGGCAAGCCCGGTGGCATGGGCATGGGCCTGTCGATCTGCCGCTCCATCATCGAGGCCCACCACGGCCGCATCGAGGTGACACGCAGCACCCGCCTGGGCGGCGCACAATTCACGCTGTGGCTGCCGCTGACCCCCTGAACCCCCTGGTGCACGTCGTCGACGACGATGCCGATTTCCGCGAAGGCCTGGCCTGGTTGCTGGACTCGCGGGGCCTGGCCACGCGCTGCTGGGACAGCGGCGAGGCCTTCCTGCGATCCCTGCGCCCCGGGGACGACTGGCCCTGCTGTGTGGTCCTGCTCGACATCCGCATGGAGGGCCTGTCGGGCCTGGCCACCTTCGAGCGCCTCAAGGCCCTGGGCTGGCCCTGGCCGGTGCTGTTCCTCACCGGCCACGGCGACGTCGGCATGGCGGTGGCGGCGGTCAAGAACGGGGCCTGGGACTTTCTCGAAAAGCCGTTCCAGAACAACCGGCTGGTGGACCAGGTGCTGGCCGCGCGTCAGGTGGCGCTGAGCTGGCAGGACGACTCACGCGAGCGGCTGCGTTTCCGCCAGGCGCTGGCGGCCCTGAGCGCCCGCGAGCGCGAGGTGCTGGACCAGCTGCTGCAGGGCCACTACAACAAGAACATCGCCGACCACCTGGGCATCACCCAGCGCACGGTCGAGTTCCACCGCGCCAACATCTTCGAGAAGCTGCGGGTGAACTCGGCCGTGGAGCTGGCCCACCGCATGGGGCGTTACGCCGATCCACCCTCATAGGTCTTGCCCAGGGCCAGCAGCTCGGGCGTGCCGATCAGTACGTTGAGCTGGTCGAAGTCCAGCATCTCGTCCTTGAAGGGCGCGGTGGTGTGGTGCTGGTGCAGGCTGGCGTAGTAGCGCTGCAGCGTGTGGGCCACGGCGCGCGTGGTGCCACCCGGGAAGATGACGATGCGGTAGCCGATCTCGCCCAGCAGGTCCGAGCTTTGCACCGGCGTCTTGCCGCCCTCGACCATGTTGGCCAGCATGGGGATGCGGTGGGCAAAACGGGCGCAGGCGGCGTCCATCTGCTCGCGGCTGCGCACGGCCTCGATGAAGAGCGCGTCCACGCCGCAGTCCGCGTAGGCCTCGGCGCGGTCCAGCGCGGCCTCGAAACCCTCCACCGCGACCGCATCGGTGCGCGCCAGGATCAGGGTCTGCGGGCTGTGTCGCGCGTCCAGCGCGGCGCGCAGCTTGCCCTGCATTTCCGTCACCGGGACCACGCCCTTGCCGTCGAGGTGGCCGCAGCGTTTGGGAAAGGTCTGGTCTTCCAGCTGCACCATGGCGGCACCGGCGCGCTCGAAGGCGCGCACCGTGCGCTGGGTGTTGAGGGCGTTGCCGAAGCCGGTGTCGGCGTCCACGATGACCGGCGTGGACACCCGCTCGGTGATGCGGGCCAGGGTGTCGGCCACCTCGGTGGCGGTGGTCAGGCCAATGTCGGAGCGGCCCAGGCGCGTGTAGGCGATGGACGCGCCCGACAGGTAGAGCGCCTCGAAGCCGGCCTGCTCGGCCACCAGGGCGGTGAAGGCGTCGTAGATGCCCGGGGCCAGCACGGCGCGGGGCTGCTGCAGCCGGGTCTTGAAATCGGGTGTGGTCATGCGTGTGCCGCCTGTTGAAGTTGTTGTGCCACCGTGCCGGCCGCGATCCATCCGCCGCCGACGGCGCTGAGCAGTCCGTTGCCCGACATGTAGCCCCAGACCTCGTTGCCCGAGACACCGCGCGCGGCGCCGCCGGCGGCCACCAGGTTGGGCAGCGGTGCGCCGTCGGCCCGCAGCACGCGGCAGTGGGCGTCGATGTCCAGGCCGCCCTGGGTGTGGAACAGCGCGCCCGTGACCTTGACGGCGTAGAAGGGCGCCTGCAGTGCCCGCTTGAAGCGGCGGCCGAAGCCGTCCACCTGGTCGGGTGCGATGGCCGCCAGCGTGGTGTGCAGGGTGGCGGGGTCGCAGCCGATCAGGGCCGCCAGCGCGGCCTCGTCGCTGGCGCTGCGCAAGGCACCGGCCTTTTCGGCCTCGACAAAATCGGGGAAGGTGCGCGCCAGCGTCAGCAGTGGGCCGTCGAACACGTTCCAGGCGATGGCGCCGGGCTGTGCCAGCACATAGACGGCGGCCTCGGAGTAGCCCTGGGTTTCGTCGTGGAAACGCCGGCCTTCGGTGTTGATCTGCACGCCGCCTTCCATGATCACGGCCCAGCTCATGAGCGCGCCCTGCGGCGTGACCCAGGAGGCGTGGCCCTGGTAGCCGCCGAGGTCGGCCAGGCGCGCGCCCATGGCCTGGCCCCAGGCGATGGCGCTGCCGTCGTTGCCCACGTGGCCGCCAAAGGCCGCGCCGCGCATGGCGGGCAGCAGCTCGTTGACCATGGCGGTGTTGCCGCCAAAGCCGTTGCAGGCCAGCACCAGCGCGTCGCAGGCGATGTGCTCCCGGCTGCCGTCGGGCCGCACATAGCCGACGCCCAGCACGCGGTCGCCGGCGTCCAGCCAGAGCTCGCGCGCCACGGCTTCGGTCAGGGTGTCGGCGCCGTTGTCGCCGGCGATGCGGCCCATGGCGGCCAGCAGCGCGGCGCCGGTGTGTTCGGGCACGCTGTGCATGCGCCGCGCGCTGTGGCCGGGGTAGAGGAAGCCGTCCTGCAGCTCGAAGGTCACGCCCAGGCGCTCCAGCATGTCGATGGCCTGCGGCGCCGCCTCGACATAGGCGGTGACCAGGTGCGGCGCGGCCTGGCCGTGGGCCTTGCGGGTCACGTCGGCGGCGAACAGTTCGGTCGAGTCGGTGACGCCCAGGGACTTCTGCAGACGGGTGGCGGCCGCCGGGATCAGGCCCGAGGACAGCGCGGTGGAGCCGCTGGGCAGGGCGTCGCGCTCCAGCAGCACGCAGTCGACGCCCAGCTCGCGCAGCCGGATGGCGGCGGTCAGGCCACAGGCGCCGGAGCCGACGATGACCACCGGCACGTGGGGGGTGTCGGCCGGCATCTGCGTGGCCCGGACCACGGTCGGGGCGGGGAGGGGAGCGCTCATGCGGTGGCTTTCGTGCGCCGTTGGCGCAGTTGGTTGAGCAGGCCGCCGGCCTCGACCATGTCGAGCAGGAAGCCGGGGATGGGGTCGCAGGCCAGCACCTCGCCGCTGGCGCGGGTCAGGGTCAGGGCCTGCAGGTCCAGCGCGACGGTCTCGCCTTCGCTCAGTTGTGTCGCCTGCGGGCAGGTCAGCAGCAGCAGGCCGAGGTTGAAGGCGTTGCGGAAGAACAGGCCGCTGAACGAGGGCGCGATGACGGCCCGCACGCCCAGCTGCACCAGGGCGCCGGCGGCCTGCTCGCGCGAGGAGCCGATGCCGAAGTTGGGGCCGGCGGCGATCACGTCGCCCGGGCGCACCTGGGCCGCGAACTCGGGCCGCACCGCTTCCAGGCAATGGGGCGCGATGCCGTCGATGCCCAGCTTCATGTAGGCGCCGGGGGCCAACTGATCGGTGTCGATGTCGGCGCCGAGTTTCCAGACCTTGTGGGTGGGGTTCATGCGAAGACCTCGCGGGGATCGGCAATGCGCCCTTGCAGCGCGGACGCCGCCACGGTGTAGGGCGAGGCCAGGTAGACCTGGGCGGTGGCCGAACCCATGCGGCCCTTGAAGTTGCGCGCCGTGGTGGCGATGACGTTGGCGCCGTCGGGGATGCTGCCGCCGTAGCCCGAGCAGGCGCCACAGGCGGTGGGCAACAGCTCGGCGCCGGCCGCACGCAGCACCGCCATCACACCCTCGGCTTCGGCCTCGGCCTGGTCCTGCAGGCTGGCGGGCGCCACCATCAGGCGCACGCCCGGGGCCACGTGACGGCCCTGGAACACCGAGGCCGCCGCGCGCAGGTCGTCGAGCTTGGCGCCGGTGCAGGCGCCGATGTAGGCCACTTGCACGGGCACGTTCTGGAAGTGGTCGACCCCGTGGGTGTTGGCCGGGCTGTGGGGCGCGGCCACCTGGGGCGCCAGGGTGCGGGCGTCGAAACGGACGGTCCGGGCTGCGGCCTCGTCGACGCCCTCGTCGGTGAACCAGCCCTCGGTCTGTATGGCCTCGGCCGGCACGCCGGTGCCCAGCAGCCAGTCGCGTGTGGTGGCGTCGGGCGCGATCAGCCCGGCCTGGGCACCCATCTCGGCGCTCATGTTGGACAGGGTCATGCGCTCCTGCATGGACAGGGCGCGCACCGCGGGGCCGCAGAACTCCACCGCCTGGTAGTCGCCGCCGTTCATGCCGAAGCGGCCGATCATGTGCAGCACCATGTCCTTGGCGCTGACGCCGGCCGGCAGCACGCCGTCCCACCACATGCGTAGCGTCTGTGGCACCCGCACCCAGATCTCGCCGGTGACGACCACGCCCAGCATCTCGGTGCTGCCGATTCCGAACATGTAGGCCCCGAAAGCGCCGCCGGTGGGCGAGTGCGAATCGCCGCCGACGCAGAACATGCCCGGGCGCAGGTGGCCCTTCTGCGGCAGCACCACGTGGCAGATGCCCTGGCTGTCGTAGACGTGGGGCAGGCGCTGCTCGGCCGCCCAGTCGCGGGCGATGCGCACGATGCGGCGCGAGTCGTCGTCCTGCTCCGGCACGTAGTGGTCCATCACCAGCACCACCCGGTCCTTGTCCCAGATCTGCGCGCCCAGCTCCTCCAGCATGGGCTTGAGGCGGCGCGGGCCCGAGGAGTCGTGGAACATGGCCAGATCGACCTGGCAGCTCACGATCTCGCCCGGCGCCACGTGGGGGCGGCCACAGGCCTTGGCAATCAGCTTCTGCGCCAGCGTCTGGGCCGGTCGCTGCGGGGTGTTCATGGCGTGTCCCTCATGCGTGTCTCGGGTCGGGGTCAGGGAAGGATTTCCTTGGCGACGATGCGGGCATCGATGGCGCCAACCTGCGACAGCTCCATCTGGTATTCGTAGCGGTCGGGCCGGTACAGGCCGTGCAGCAGCTGCACCGGCCGGTCGTGGCTGTCGTAGACCAGGCGGCGCACCGACAGCAGGGCCGTGCCCACGGCCACCTGCAGCTCCGCGGCCACCTGGGCATCGGCCTGGCGGGCCGACACCGTCTGGCGCGCCCGGCCCAGCTCGATGCCGGACTCCTCCAGCAACTGCAGGATGGGTTTGTGCGCCAGCTCGCGCCGCCCGAAGCCCTGGACCAGGGCCTCGGGCACGTAGGTGGTGATGTGCGAGACCGGACCGGCGCTGGCGCTGCGTCGGCGCACCGCCTTGCGCAGCGGCGCGCCCTCGGGAATCTGCAGCGCCGCGGCGATCTCGGCCGAGGCGTGAATGAGCCGCCAGTCCAGCACCTTGACCGAGGTGCTGCGGCTGACGCTGACGATGTTTTCCAGCAGGCCGCTCAGGCGGGTGGTGGTGTGGGCGGCGTCGGCGCTGGCGGTGGGCTTGATGCCCTGTTCGGCGCGGGTGGTGGGGCGGGTGCCTCGGCCAGCCTCGCGCACGATCAGGCCCTCCTCCACCAGCTGTTCCAGCGCGCGCCGCACGGTCACGCGGCCGACGCCGAACTGGCGCGTCAGTTCCAGCTCGCCGGGCAGGCCATGGACGAAGCGGCCCTCCTGCAGTTGTTCGCGCAGCACCAGGTAGATCTGGTGGTATTTGGTCAGGGGCAATGAAGCCGGCATGGTGGTTTCCCTGGGTCTCAATGGAGCGTGGTGCCGGACAGGTCCTGGCAGGTGACAGGGAACAGATTCTGCAGGGGCGCGTCGGCCATCACGTGGTAGAGCACAAAACGGAAACTGTCGTGCGCGTCGACCTCGCTGGGGGTGAAGGCGAAGGCGAGGTTGCCGGCCGTGGTCAGCCGGCCCGGGTAGCCGTGGTGCAGCAGGTTCTGCTTGAACACCGCCGCCGCGGTGCGGGCCAGGCCGGCGTCGGGCGCGATGAATTCGATCACCAGGCCGGCCTCGTGGCTGCCGCGCAGGGCCGGTGGCAGCGGACGCACGGCGCCCTGGCCGTACACATGCGGCAGCACCTGCCAGCCGCCGGGCAGCAGGGCACGCACCTTGTGGGTCACGGCATCGAGCACCTCTGGCAGGCGGGCGATCAGGGTCGGGTCGGCCACGCCGGCGATCAGCAGCGCACGCGCGCCGACGCGGGCCGCGCCCTCGATCTTGAGCGTGGGCCGCGCGCGTGGCGTGAAGCGGGCGCCACTGACGCGGGTGCGGTGTTCGTCCAGCGCTTCGTAGCGGGCCTCGCGCAGGTCCAGCGTGCCGTCGGGCTCTTCGACCTCGAAGGGGTCGGCCTGCTCGTACAGCGCATGGGCCGCCACCGAGGCCGGCGTCGCATGGCAGTCGGGGTTCATGCTCTCCAGCGTGAAGCCGTCCCGGTCCAGCGTGGCCAGCATGGCGTCGCGTCCGCCGGGGCGGCAGCACAAGGAGGTGCATTCGATGATCTTGGCCATGTGCAGGGCCAGGCCAGCGGGGTAGCCCAGCCGCTGCGGGAAGGCGGCGAAGATGGCGGTGTCGCAGGCGCGCCCGACCAGCAGCACGTCGGGGTCGGTGTCCAGCGCGTGGACCAGCGTCTCGGTGCCACACTGGCCCACGATGTGGGTGCAGCCGCGCAGCGCGGCCTCGTCCGGCGGGGGCATGGGGCCGATGGGTTGCAGCCGGCCGTCGCGCAGGGCCTGCAGCACGGTGTCGGCCGGCACGTCGCTGGCGATGGTGGTCAGCCGCAGCGGGCGGCCCAGTTCCCGGGCGACCTCGCGCACCAGCGCGGCCGTGGCCTCCAGGTGGGGGCGGGCGCCCGCCGTGCCCGCGCTGCCGATGACCAGGGGCACACCGGCGCCCAGGGCGGCCTCCAGCACCAGCCGCAGGTCGCGCCGGACCATGTCCGGCGGGGCCGCCATCTGGCCCGAGCCCAGGTAGTAGGGGCCGGGGTCGATGGAGCCCATGTCGGCGCCGATCACGTGGGGCTGGCGGGCCATGCCCCGCGCGAAGGCCTCGGCCGGGATGCCGTAGCCGAGCTGGCCTGACGCGGCCAGCACCCGCAGGGGCTCGCCGCCCGCGCGGTGGTTTTGCAGCAGACGCTGGGTGGCGTGCATCACAAGCGCACCCCCAGCAGCGGGCCGTGCTGCTGTGCGCCGTAGACATCGCCATCGCCCGGGCTGCCGGCACAGACGCGCCGCGGCAGCGTGAACTTCATGGCCTGCAGGCTGGGCAGATCGAAGCGCCGCACCTCGCCATCGCCCAGACCGTACAGGCGTGCCACGGCATCGGCCCGCAGCGCCTCGCTGGCGATGGCCTGGGCAAAGTCGGCCGGGCCGCGGAAGAACAGGTCGATGGTGAGCAGGGTCGGTCCCGCGTTCTTGCTGCGGATGACCGTGACCAGGTCGGTGAGGTGCGTGTTCATGTCAGCGTGCGGTGAAGCCGCCGTCGGCGCAGACCAGCTGGCCGGTGATGAAGGACGACCGCGACGACAGCAGGAAGGCCACCAGCTCGGCGATCTCCTGCGGCAGTCCCAGGCGCCCCATGGGGATGCCGGACAACAGGGTCGCGAGCGCGGCCGGGTCGGCCTTGGCCGCGGCCACCATGGGGGTGTCCACCGGGCCCGGGCCCACCGCGTTGATGCGCAGGCCTTCGGCCGCCCATTCGAGCGCCAGCGAGCGCACCATGCCGTTGAGCCCGGCCTTGGAGGCGGCGTAGGCGGCCCCGCGCGCGTGTCCCACGTGGCCGATCTGGCTGCTGACCACCACCACGCTGGCGTTGGCCGCCCGGGCCGCGCGCATGTGGGCGATGGCCGCGCGGGTCAGGACGAAGGTGGCGCTGAGGTTGAGCTCCAGCGTCTGCCGCCACTCGTCCAGCGTGGTCTCGTCCGAGCCCTTCTTGTGGAAGATGCCCGCGCAGCAGGCCAGGCCATCCAGCCCGCCCATGGCCGCGGCGGCGTGGGCGGGCAGGGCGGCGGTGCCGGCGTCATCCATCAGGTCCTGCACCAGCACGGCCACGCCTGGCACGGCCTGCGCCATGGCGTCGCGCTGCGCGTCGTTCTGCACCACCGCCACCACCTGGGCGCCATGGGCACGTGCGGCGACCACGCAGGCCAGGCCGATGCCCGAGCCCGCGCCCGTCACCAGCACATGGCGGCCTTGCAGTTCGGGGGTGGTTGGCGATGTGATCATGGCAGCGCCTTTGAACGATGGGATGTCGGCATGCCCAGGTCACCTCCGGGGGGCACCGCAGATCCGGCTTTGCCGGTCGGCTGGTGCCGCCCCCTTGAGGGGGTGACGCGAAGCGGCGCGGGGGTGTGCCATCACAGACCAAGGTAGTTCTTGCGCAGGTCGGGGTCGCGCAGCAGGTCGGCCGCCGGGCCCTGCATGGCCACGTGGCCGTTCTCGATGATGTAGGCGCGGTGGGCGATGGCCAGCGTCTGCACCGCGTTCTGCTCCATCAGCAGGATGGACTGGCCTTCGCGGTTGATCTTCTGGATCAGCGCGAACATCTCCTCCACCAGCAGCGGCGACAGGCCCAGCGAAGGCTCGTCCATGATCAGCAGCTCGGGCTCGGACATCAGGCCCCGGCCGATGGCCAGCATCTGCTGTTCGCCACCCGACAGCGTGCCGGCGAGCTGGCTGAAGCGTTCCTTCAGGCGCGGGAAGATGCCCACCACGCGTTCGATGTTCTGGCGGCGCCGCGCGGTGCCACGCACCAGGCTGCCCAGCTCCAGGTTTTCCAGCACGTTGAGGTTGGGGAAGATGCGCCGGCCCTCGGGCACGTGGATCACGCCGCGCTTGACGATGTCGGTCGAGCTGTGGCCGACCAGCTCGTCGCCCTTGAAGCGGATGGAGCCGGAGAAGGGCCGGTACAGGGCCGAGATGTTGTTGTTCAGCGTCGACTTGCCGACGCCGTTGCTGCCCAGCACGGCCACGATCTCGCCCTGGCCGACATCGAGGTCGATGCCGCGCAGGATTTCGACCTTGCCATAACCGGCGCGCAGGCCACGGATCTCAAGCATGGGGGGCCTCCTCGGCGTGGCCCTGGGCCATCTTTTCGGCGGCGCCGCGGCCCAGGTAGGCCTCGATCACCGCGGGGTTGCTGACCACCTCGCGTGGCGCGCCTTCGGCAATGACCTTGCCGTAGGACAACACGTAGATGTGTTCGGACAGGCTCATCACCGCCTGCATCACGTGTTCGATCAGCAGCACGGTCACGCCGCTGGCGCGGATCTTCTGGATGATGGCGATGATCTCCACGATTTCCGATGGGTTCAGGCCCGCCATCACCTCGTCGAGCAGCAGCAGCTTGGGGCCGGTGGCCAGGGTGCGTGCCAGCTCCAGGCGCTTGCGGCCGGCCACGGTGAGGTCGGCCGCCGGCTGCTCGAGCAGGGCGCCCATGCCCACCTGCTCGCCCACGCGCCGCGCGTGTTCCCAGGCCGCGTCGCGGTCGGGGAACTTCTGGTAGGCGCCCACGGCGATGTTCTCGTGCACGCTGAGCTTGGCGAAAGGCTGGGTGATCTGGAAGGTGCGCACCATCCCCAGGCGCGCGATCTGGTGCACCGGCAGGCCGGTGATGTCGCGGCCCATCAGCGTGACCTGCCCGGCGTTGGGCTGGTGGAAGCCGGCGATGCAGGCGAACAGCGTGGTCTTGCCGGCGCCGTTGGGGCCGATCAGGGCCACGATGCGGCCTTCGGGCACCTCCAGCGAGGCGTTGTCGACGGCGCGCAGGCCGCCGAAGATCTTGGTCAGTCCCTGAACCTTGAGCATCACGCGCCCCCTTGTGTCTTGCCTGCCTGTGTGCGCGCGAACACGCGCTTGAACAGGTCGATCAGCCCGTTGGGCAGGAAGGCGATGATGATCACCAGCAGGGTGCCGTAGAGCACCAGCGACAGGCCCTGCACGTCGGTCAGCGCGCGCGTCACGTCGCTCACGCCGGCCAGCAGCACGGCGCCGATCAGCGGGCCATAGACGGTGCCGGCGCCGCCGATCATGCTGACCAGCAGCATCTCCACCGACTTGTCGACGCCGAAGACGATGGTCGGGTCGATGTAGAGGAAGTACTGCGCGAAGAAGGCGCCGCCGACGCCACACAGCGCACCTGAGAGCATCAGCACCTTGACCTTCTCATTGAAGACGTTGATGCCCAGGGCGCGCGCCGCGTCCTCGTTCTCGCGGATGGCCGCGAGCTGGGCGCCGAAGCGCGAGCGCTTGAGCCAGACCGCCACCGCCACCGACAGCACGGTGAGCGCGAGGATCACGAAGTAGAAGCCGATCCGTTCGGAGAACTGGAAGTTGGCCGCGCTGGGCTTGGCCGGGATCAGCATGCCCAGGCCGCCGCCGGTGATCTCGACCGAGTTGGCGACGATGCGCAGCACCTCGGCGAAGGCCAGGGTGATGAGGGCGAAGTAGGAGCCCTTGAGTCCGGCGCGGAAGGACAGGAAGGCGATCACGAAACCCACCACGCCGCCGGCGATGGCGCTGGCCGGCAGGCCCCACCAGGGGTTGAAGCCGAAACGCATCTGCAGGATGGTGGAGGCATAGGCGCCAGCGCCGAAGAAGACCACGTGGCCGAAGGACAGCTGGCCGGCGAAGCCGCCCGCGATGTTCCAGGACTGTCCGATGAAGGCATAGAACAGGGCCAACACGCCGAAGTTGACGGCAAAGGAGGTGGAGAAGACAAACGGGAACACCACGGCGATGGCCAGCAGGCCACCGTGCAGCGCCCAGGCCTGCCCTCGGCTGAGCGCGTTCATTGCTTGGCTCCAAACAGGCCCGAGGGCCGGAACAAGAGGATCAGGATGAAGATCAGCGAGATGCCGATCTGGCCCAGGCTCTCGCCCAGGAAGAGGCCGCCGAAGGATTCGGTCAGGCCCACGATCAGGCCGCCCACGACGGCGCCCAGGAAGCTGCCCATGCCACCGAGCACCACGACGGTGAAGGCCACCATCACGAACACGTGGCCGGTGGTCGGCGAGACGTAGAAGATGGGCATCAGCAGGCAGGCGGCCGCGCCCAGCGTGGCCAGGCCGATGCCGTAGGAGATGGCGAACACGCGGTCGACGTCGATGCCCACCAGGCGCGCGCCCACGCGCTCCTTGGCGACGGCGCGGATGGCCTTGCCGATGTCGGTGCGCTGGATCACCAGGCCCAGCACCGCGCACAGGGCCATGGCGGCGGCGAACGAGATCAGCTTGGGCAGGGACACCAGGTGGGGGCCCAGCTCGACCATGCTGTCCGAGTAGGACACCGAGATGGTGCGCGTGTCGCCCTTGAAGAACATCAGCGCCAGGTTCTCGATCAGGATGGACAGGCCCAGCGTGATCAGCAGGATGTTTTCATCCTTGCCGTGCGCGAGCCGGCCGATCAGCCCTTTGTAGAGCAGGAAACCCAGCAGGTACATCGCCGGCACCATGACCAGAAGCGACAGGTAGGGGTCCAGCCCGAACTTGGTCAGCAGGTAGTAGACGCCGAACATGGCCAGCATGAGCAGGCTGCCGTGGGCGAAGTTGATGATGTGCAGCACGCCATAGATCAGCGTGAGGCCTGAGGCGACGAGGGTGTAGATGCCCCCGATCAGCAGGCCGTTGAGGGTGGCTGCGCCAATGATGCTTGGATCCAAGATCGTGCTCCCTTGTGATGAGTGAATGGCCGGCGCACCGTTCCGCCACAACGCATGAAGCGTTGCCAACGGGGAGCACCGCCGGGCCGGCTTTGCCGGACGGCTGGTGCTGCCCCCTTTCAGGGGGTGACGCCGCAGGCGGCGCGGGGGTTAGCTGAATTTCGGGCGCGGGAAGACCGCCTTCGTGGCGGCGAACTCGTTGGGGAAGACGACTTCGATGTCGGTCTTGGAGGCCTGCAGCAGCACGGCGCGCCCGCCGGTGTTCTGGCCGTTGACGAACTGGGTCGCGCCGTAGGGCATGAAGTGGTCGGACCAGGTGCTCTTTTCCAGCGCGGCAATCACGGCGTCCTTCTCGGCCGACTTGGCGCGCTCGATGCCGTCCACGTAGCACTTGACCGCGTTGTAGCCGCAGTAGACCTCGAAGGTGAACAGGCCGCCCTTGGCCTCGACCGCCTTGCGCATTTCCAGCGCCTTGGGGTTGCGCGGGTTGTACCAGTGGTTGAAGTCCATCATGTACTGCGCCACGTCCGGCTGCTCCTTGATCAGGCGGTAGTTGAAGCCGCCCCCGAGCACCGAGAACATGCCGGCCACGTCCACCTTCTGCTGGTACATGGTGCGCGCCAGCAGCACGTACTCGTTCTGGTAGTTGCTCACGATCACGAGGTCGGGTTTGAGCGACTTGATGCGCAGCACCAGGTTGGAGAAGTCGCGTGTCGGCGTGGCGTGCTTGAGCACTTCCTTGACCTCCAGGCCGATGCCGGCGAGCTTGCCGGCCAGCAGCTTGGCGGTGCTGGTGCCGAACTCCGAGTCCTCGTGCACGATGACCGCGCTCTTGGCGATGCCGCCTGCGCCCTTGTTGATCTCGGCCAGGCCGGCGAAGGCGTCGTCCACGCACTTGGCGTTGCCAGGGGCGAGGCGGAACACGTTCTTGAGGCCGCGGCTGACGATGGCATCGGACACGCCGACGTCGATCATGAAGGGCGTGTTGTACTTGGCCGCGGCCTGGGTGGCCGGCAGCGCGATGGCGCTGGAGAAGCAGCCCACGTAGGCCGACACACCTTCGCCATGCAGGCGCTCGACCTCGGACACCCCCACCTCGGGGCGGCTCTGCGAGTCGCCCAGCGCGGCCTCCAGCTTGGCTCCGCCCAGCGCCTTGATGCCACCCGCCGCGTTGATCTCGTCGATGGCCATCTGGCAGCCCATGCGGCCCTGGCCGCCGCTGTAGGCGAGGGCGCCGCTGACCGGATGGATGAGGCCGACCTTGACCGGCTTGGGCTGCGCGAGCAGCAGGCCCGGCGCACCCAAAACGGTGCTGGCCGCACCAGCCTGGAGAATCAATCGACGAGACAGACGGGCGTTGGAAGTCATGGCGTGTCCTCGGGGAAAGTGGGGTTGGATTTAATTGTTCCAAACATAGAACAATTGGTCTAGACTATGAATCGTTGTTCACCGTGTGTCAATAGCCCCGCGAAAAAAAGCAGCCCACGCCGCGTTCTCCATGGACCATCCGCTGTATGCGTATTCGGCCTTGCCGACGCGCCCCACCGCCATCCCTGGCGCCCGGGCGGGCGTGTCGGCGTTTGTGGTCCTGTGCCTGGAGCACTGGGTGGCCGAGCCCGAAACCGGCAGCCTGCGCGACCCGCGCTTCGTCGGCGAGTTCGGCAGCTTCTCGCCCGACTACCGCAGCTGGACACAGCGCGAGTACGGCCTGCGCATCGGTGTCTACCGCGTCGTCGATGCGCTGCGCGAAGCCGGCCTGCGGCCGGCGGTGGCGGCCAATGCCCAGGTGCTGGAGCGCCTGCCCCGGCTCGTGCGGACCTTCAACGACTGGGGGTGTGAGTGGGTGGGCCATGGGCTGGCGGCCTCCAGCCTCATGCACGCGCGCATGCCGCTGGCCGAACAGCGCGCCCACATCGATGCCGCGCTGCAGACATTGCACACCCACACCGGCCATCGGCCCCACGGCTGGCTGAGCCAGGACTGGGGCAGCAGCCCCGACACCTACGCCCTGCTGGCCGAGGCCGGCCTGCGCTACACCCTGGACTGGAGCAACGACGACCAGCCCTATGCGATGTCGACCCGGCCGGCACTGACGGCGGTGCCGCTGTCGGCCGAATGGGACGACGTGCAGTGCCAGTGGCTGCGCCACCTGCCGCCGCGTGAACATGCGCGGCTGGCGCTGGCCGCGCTGGACCGCCTGCGCGCCGAGTGCGCGCAGCACCGGCGCCACGCGGTGTTCGGGCTGGCCCTGCACCCCTGGGTCTGTGGCATGTCCAGCCGCATCGGCGCGCTGCGCCAACTGCTGCTGGACCTGCGCGCCCGCGCCGACGTTCGCTGGACCACACCCGGCGACCTCGCCGACACCCCTTCCACCCTCCGCCCTGATTCCCCCTGACGCCCATGGACTACCTCGACACCTTTGCGGCCTTTGCCGCCGACCTGCGATTCGACGCCCTGCCTCCCGCCGTGCGTGCCCACACCGGCTGGGTGCTGGCCGACACCCTGGCCGCCATCGTGGCAGGGTCGGCGGAACCCGAGCTGCGCGCCTGGGCCCAGCGTCAGCCCACCGGTGGCGGTGCAACCCTGGTGGGCCTGGGGCGCGACACCCAGCCCATGGCCGCGGCCCTGGTCAACGGTGCGGCCGGCACCTTCCTGGAGATGGACGAGGGCAACCGCTTCTCGCGCGGCCACCCGGCCATCCACGTGCTGCCGGCGGTGCTGGCCCTGTGCGAGAGCGGCGGTGTGGCCGATGCCCACACCTTCCTGTCGGCGCTGGTGGCGGGTTACGAGGTCGGCTCGCGCCTGGGCGCCGCGTCCCAGCTGCGCGGCGCCATGCACCCCCACGGCACCTGGGGCACGGTGGGCGCGGCGGCGGCCAGCGCCCGCGTCGGCGGCATGGACGCGGGGGCGATGCGCGAGACGCTCAACATCGGTGCGTCCATGAGCATCGCCACCTCCAAGAAGACCATGCTGGAGGGGGGCCTGGTGCGCAATGTCTACGCCGGCCTGAGCAACCACAACGGTCTGCTGGCCGCGCAGCTGGCCCAATGTGGCTTCACCGGCGAGCGCGACGGCCTGGCCTCGCTGTTTGGCCAGATCGTGTCCAAGCGTTTCGACACCGCAGCGCTGATGCTGGACCTGGGCACGGACTGGCACCTGAGCCACAACTACTTCAAGCTGCATTCCTGCTGCCGCTACAACCACGGCACGCTGGACGCCATCGACGCGATGGCCGCACGCGGACCCTTGCCGGCGCCGCAGGACATTGCCCGTGTGTCGGTCCGCAGCTACCACCTCGCGGCCGAGTTGAAGGACCCGGCGCCGCGCAACACCCTGGCGGCGAAGTTCTCGGTGCCCTTCGCCGTGGCCACCCGGCTGGTCAACGGCAGCAGCGCCATGGACAGCTTCACCTGGAACGCGGTGCGCGACCCGCGCGTGCTGGCGCTGGCACAGAAGGTCGAGATCGCCGAAGACCCCGCCATGAGCGCGCGCCTGCCCCACGAGCGGCCGGCCCGGGTCGTGATCACCGACCACGCGGGCCGCCAGTGGGTGGGCGAGGCCGGCGTCAACCGGGGCGACGACGCCGCGCCCTACAGCCACGGCGAACTCAGGGCCAAGTTCATGGACCTCACCGGCCGCGTCTGGCCGTTGGCGCATGGCGAGGCCGTGCTGGCACAGACCCTGGCGCTGTGCGCCGGCGAGGTCGGGCTGCAGCAGTGGCTGGCGCTGCTGCGGTGCCCCCCTGTCTAAATGTTCTATTGACAGAACAAATGGACCGATGCAGTATTTGACCGTCCGCACCGGTGCCCATCTGTCCCGAATTTCCTGAAAGCGACCACGCATGCAAACCTCCGACAAGACCGCCCGCCAGCTCTATGCCGAGATCAAGGCCAACCCCACGCGCAAGCGGTTTGGCTTTGGCCGGGTGCCGGCGTTGATCAACGTGGACCCGCAGAAGGCCTACACCTGCGTGGGCGAATTCGCCACCGCCTACGAGACCGATCCGCGCCAGATGGAGTACATCAACACGCTGGCGGCCGAGTTCCGCGCGCGGGGTTTTCCAGTCGTCTGGACCTACGTCGCCTACATGGAATCGGGCGAGGACTGTGGTGTATGGGGCACGCGCAGCAACACGCCCGACTCGTTGCAGAACATCAAGGTCGGCAGCCGCCGCTCGGAGTTCGATGACCGCCTGGTGATCGACCGCGAGCGCGACATCATCATCAACAAGCGCATGGCCTCGGCCTTCTTCGAAACCAACCTCGGCTCCATCTTCAGCTTCCACGGCGTCGACACGGTGGTGGTGACCGGCGGCTCCACCTCGGGATGCGTGCGCGCCACGGTGGTCGACAGCCTGCAGCGCAGCTTCCGCACCATCGTGCCCGAGGAGTGTGTGGCCGACAAACACGAGAGCCCGCACTTCGCCAACCTCTACGACATGGCGCTCAAGTACGCCGACGTCTTGTCCATCGAGGAAACCCTGGCCCAGCTCAAACAGGTGCCAGCCCGCACCATCCCCCCGGGAGGTGTGCGTTGAAAAGCGATCCCGGCTTCTACGACCACCTGCCCTACGACCAGCGCCCCGTGATCCGCTGGCCCAATGGCGCGCGCGTGGCCTTCTGGGTCGCGCCCAACGTCGAGTTCTACGAACTCAATCCGCCGCGCAACCCGGCGCGTGCGCCCTGGGCGCGGCCGGCGCCCGACGTGCTCAACTACAGCTACCGCGACTACGGCAACCGCGTCGGCTTCTGGCGCATGCTGGAGGTGATGAAGCGCTGCAACATGCGCGGCAGCGTGTCGCTCAACGTGGCCATGTGCGAACACCACCCCGAGGTGATCGCCGCCTGCGCCGAGAACGGCTGGGAGTTCTACTCCCACGGCACCTACAACACGCGCTACCTGATGGGTATGGACGAGGCGCAGGAGCGCGCCGTGATCCAGGACTCCATCGACACCATCAAGAAACACACCGGCCAGAAGCTCGATGGCTGGCTGGCACCCGCGCTGACCTACACCGACCGCACCATGGACCTGGTGGCCGAGATGGGCCTGACCTACGTGTGTGACCTGTTCCACGACGACCAGCCCGGGCCGGTGAAGGTCAAGCGGGGCAAGCTCACCAGCATCCCCTACTCGCTGGAGATGAACGACACCATCGTCTACAACGTCAACCTGGTGTCGCCGCGCCGCTACGGCGACATCCTCAAGCGCCAGTTCGACCGCCTGTACGCCGAGGGTGAGCATTCGGGCACCGTGATGTGCATCCCGCTGCATCCCTTCCTGATCGGCCAGCCGTACCGCCTGGCCGCGTTCGAGGAGGCGCTGGCCTACATCACCGGCCACGACAAGGTCTGGCTGGCCACGGGCCGCGAGATCGCGGCCCACTTCAACGAGCACTACCACGACGCCTTTGCGGCCGCGGCCCAACCGATCGGGGAGGTGGCGGCATGAGCTTGCCCAAGGACTACCTGGAGTACCCGCTGCGCCGCTATGGCATGGACCACGAGCGCTACGACTGGTCCATGCTGCCGCAACGCGCGGGCGTGGCCTGGCCGGGTGGCGCGCGCATCGCGCTGTGGGTGGTGCCGGCGCTGGAGTGGTTCCCGCTGGACATGAAGGGCCAGCCCTTCAAGCCGCCGGGCGCCATGCAGACGGCCTACCCCGACTTCCGCCACTACACGCTGCGCGACTACGGCAACCGCGTCGGCATCTACCGCATCATGCAGGCGCTGGAGCGCCACGGCATACGCGCCACGGCGGCGGTCAACGCGGCGGTGGCCGTGCGTTACCCGCACCTGATCCAGGCCTGCCGCAAGCGGGGCTGGGAGATCGTGGCCAAGGGCCTGGACATGGACCACCTGCACCACGGCGGCCTGAGCGTCGACGAGGAACGCGCCTGGATCGCTCAGGCGCTGGGCATCCTGAACGATGCCACGGGCCAGAAGGTGCGCGGCTGGCTGTCGCCCGCCAAGTCCGAGTCCTTCCAGACCCTGGACCTGCTGGCCGAGGCCGGTCTGGACTACGTGTGCGACTGGGTCAACGACGACATGCCTTACGCGCTGCGCACCAGCCACGGGCCACTGCACGCGATGCCGCACCCGATCGACATCGACGACCACACCATCCTGGTCCAGAACCACCACACCGAGGACGACTTCCGCGACGCGCTGATCGACCAGTTCGACCTGCTGTACCGCGAGGCGACGCCCGACAATGGTCGGGTGATGGCGATCGCGCTGCACCCCTGGGTGATCGGCCAGCCCTACCGCATCGGCGCGCTCGAGCAAGCCCTGGCCCACATCATGTCGCACACCGGCGTTTGGACGGCCACGGGCAGCGAGATCCTCGACGCCTGGAAAAGCGGGGGGGCCTGAACATGCCGGTCATCGACATCACCCTGCTGCCCGGCTACGGCAGCGAGACCGAGACCCGGCTGGTGCAGCGCGTGGCCCTGGCCACGCGCTCGGTGATCGCCGCGCCCGCCGCCGGCACCACGGTCTACGTCAAACATGCCAGCACCTACCAGCGCGACAACCGCGTCATGACCCAGGGCGGCGGCCCCCTGCCCGAGGCCTCGGGCCTGGTGCGCGCGTTCCTGGGCCTGATGCAGGACCGCGACCTGGCGGGTGCGGCGCGCTTTCTGGCGCCCGGATTCGAGATGTATTTCCCGGGCGCCGCGCCCATGCAGCGCCTGGAGCAGCTGGTCGAATGGGGCCGTGGGCGCTACCAGCGTGTGGGCAAGACCTACGCCCGCTTCGACGAGAGCTGGGGCGACGGCGTCACGGTGGTGTACTGCTCGGGCACGCTGGACGGCGTCTGGCTCGACGGCTCGGCCTTTGAAGGCATACGCTTCATCGACCGCTTCGAGATCGCCGAAGGCCTGATCCGGCGCCAGGACGTCTGGAACGACCTGGCCGAGAGCATGCCTGGCCGCTGAGCCACCCGCCGTGATCGCCCTGCACGAGCGCCTCGACTATTCGGCCATGCCGGAGCGGGCGCCGCTGGCCTGGCCCGGGGGCGCGCGGCTGGCGTTGTGGGTCGCGCCCAACATCGAGCACTACGAGTACCTGCCGCAGCAGGTCCGCGTGCGCGACCCCTGGCCGCGAGTGCCTCACCCCGACATCCTGGGCTATGGGCTGCGCGACTACGGCAACCGCGTCGGTGTGTGGCGGCTGATGGAGGTCTTCGACCGCTACCGGCTGCCCTGCACCGTGTCGCTGTCCTTGGCCGTGCTGGACATGTACCCCGACATCGCCGAGGCCATGCTCAAGCGCGGCTGGGAGTTCATGTCCCACGGCCTCTACAACACGCGTTACCACTGGGGCATGGGCGAGGACGAGGAACGCGCGGCCATCGCCGAATGCCAGGCCATCCACCGGCGCCACACCGGGCGCTCGCTGACGGGCTGGTTCTCGCCGGCCGCGTCCAACACCGTGCGCACGCCCGACCTGGTGGCCGAGGCCGGCATGTCCTACCTGTGCGACCTCTACCACGACGACCAGCCCACGCCCATCCACGTGCGCCAGGGCGAACTGTTCTCACTGCCCTACAGCATGGAGATCAACGACAGCATCGCCTGGCGCCGGGGCATGGAGGCCGAGGCCTTCGCCCAGAAGATCCGCGACGAGTTCGACACGCTCTACGCCGAGGGCGGCCGGGTCATGAACATCGCGGTCCACCCCTTCATCATGGGCCAGCCACACCGCATCGAACACCTGGCCCAGGCCCTTGATTACATCCTCGGCCACAGCGGCGTGTGGTGCGCCACCGGCGCCGAGATCATCGACTGTTACCGCCAGCAGGCGGCCCACTGGACACATTCATGACCCAAGCTCCCGACTACATCCGTGCCTACATGGCCGACCGTCCGGTGGACGCCGCCCGCGCCGCCCTGTGCATCATCGACATGCAGTACGCCACCGGCTCGCGCCAGGGCGCGCTGGCGCGCAAGCTGCAGGCTGAGGGCTCTCGCACGGGCGACTACCGCTTCGACCGCATCGAGCGCTTTGTGCTGCCCAACACCTTGCGCCTGCGCGAGCACTTCAGCCGCCTGGGCCGCCCGGTGCTGCACGTCACGGTGGGCGCGGCCCTGCCCGACGCCAGCGACGCGCCCATCCACATGCGCAAGCTCTTCGTCGAGTTCCGCAACCACGTCGGCAGCCGGGAACACGAGATCGTCGACGAACTCAAACCCCGGCCGGGCGAACACGTGCTGCGCAAGACCACCATCGGCGCCTTCGCCTCGACCCACATCGACAGCCTGCTGCGCGCGCTGGGCTGCGAGCAGCTTTACCTGACCGGCGTCTCCACCAACATGTGCGTGGAGACCACCGCCCGCGAGGCGGCCGACCGCGGCTACGGCGTGACCCTGGTGGAGGACGCCTGTGGCACCACCCACGAGGACCTGCACGAGGTCACGATGCGCAATTTCCAGCGCCTGTTCGGCCGCGTGCGCGGCACGGCCGAGGTTCTGGCCGAACTGGAGCCCGTCCATGTCTGAGCCTCCCATCAAACGCGTGCTGGTGGTCGTGCCTTTCGCCATGTCGGCCGACAACCTGCTGCTGCGCCAGGCCCAGCTGCAAGGCCTGTCCTTCGGCGACGGCCTGCGCTTCGAATACCGCGCGGTGCGGGCCGGCCCGCTCAACTATTCCAGCCACCACGACTTCGTGCTGGCCGACGCCGCCAACTTCGAGGCCGGCTGCCGCGCGCAGGAAGAAGGCTTCGACGCCGTCTGCATCGACACCATGAGCGATTCTGGCGTGGCCGCGTTGCGCTCGGTGCTCGACATCCCCGTCTTCGGGCCGGGCAAGACGTCCATGCTGGCGGCGCTGATGCTGGGCGACCGCTTCTCCATCCTGACCATGGCCAGCCGCTGGAAGCCGCTGTACAAGAAGGCGCTGGACGAGCTGGGCCTGCACCACAAGTGCGCCTCGGTGCGGGCCATCGAGGTCACGCCCGACAACCAGAACCTGCTGTCGGGCAAGGAGGAGGACGTGTTCCCGTTGCTCGAAGCCGCGGGCCGGCGCGCCATCGAGGAGGACGGCGCCGAGGTGCTG
Source organism: Hydrogenophaga sp. OTU3427 (assembly GCF_038440225.1). Taxonomy (NCBI): domain Bacteria; kingdom Pseudomonadati; phylum Pseudomonadota; class Betaproteobacteria; order Burkholderiales; family Comamonadaceae; genus Hydrogenophaga; species Hydrogenophaga sp. OTU3427. The sequence goes on from NZ_JASATI010000027.1 coordinate 41,348, forward strand.
ATCCTGGGCTCGACCACCATGCACCAGTCGCACGCCTGGCTGAGCGCCCGCCTGCCGGTGCCCGTCATCAACCCCGGCCCGCTGAGCTACAAGATCGCCGAGTCCATGCTGGCGCTGGGCCTGGCCCACAGCGCCGTGGGTTACCCGCGGCCCATGCACCCGCGGCTGGACCTGTTGCAGACCATGCTGCGGGCGGGCGAACAAAGTCTGAAGGACCACCCATGACACGCCTGCTGACCGCCACACAGGTGGCCGCCTACGAAAGCGATGGCTATGTGTTCCCGGTCGATGTGCTGAGTGCCAGCGAGGTGTCCGGCCTGCGTGGCGAACTGCAGGCCTGGGAGGCGGCGCAGGGCGGGCCGATCGACTTCCCCGAAAAGTCCAAGTCCTACCTGCTGTTCAAATGGGCCGACCAGCTGGTGCACCACCCCCGGGTGCTGGACGCGGTGGAGGACCTGATCGGCCCCGACATCCTGGTCTACCACTCGACCCTTTTCCTCAAGGAAGCCCACACCGAGGCCCACGTGCGTTGGCACCAGGACAGCACCTATTTCTACCTGGAGCCGCACGAGCACGTGACGGCCTGGGTGGCCTTGTCCGACGCCACGGTGCTCGCGGGCTGCATGCGCGCGCTGCCGGGCAGCCACCGCTGGGGTGCCTTTGAACACGACGACCGGCCCGGGCCGGACAACATGATCCGCCGGGGGCAGGGCATCAGCGAGCGCTTCGACCACGAGACGGGCAGCTTCATGCCGGTGCTGGCAGGCCAGATGTCGCTGCACCACACGGACCTGGTCCACGCCTCGGGGCCCAACCACGGCAACGACCGCCGGATCGGCTTTGCCATCAGCTACATCCCGGCCCACGTGCGGCCCACCGGGCGGGTCCAGCCATCGGCCCTGTGTGTGCGGGGCCGCGACCACGGGCACTTCGTGCCCGAGCAGCGCCTGGACAGGCCGTTGTCGGGCGAGGCCAGGCAGGCGCACACCGATGCGCTGGCGCGCTTTCGGTCCTTGCAGGACACGGGCTTCGCACCAGCCTGATCAACCTCTTGTGGCGCTGCGCCGCCGTGGCGTCAACGTCAGCCGCGAGATCAGCTCGAACACGGCCTCGCGCAGCCAGCGGTAGGCCGGCTCGTCGTGCAGGCGCTGGTGCCAGTACTGCTTGATCTGGAAGGGCGCCAGTTCCAGGGGAGGCTCGAACAGTCGGATCGGCAGCAGCTCGCAGAACAGGGTGGCCAGGTCCTCGGGCACGGTGGTGATGAGGTCCGAGCCCGCGATCAGAAAAGGCAGGGCGGCCAAGCGGGGCACCGTCAGGGTCACGTCGCGTGTCAGGCTCAATTGGGCCAATGCCTGTTCGATGTTGTAGTGCTGCACGCCCCTGCCGGCATACACCGCGTGCTTGCATTGCAGGAACTGCTCCAGCGTCAGCCGCTTGCCCACCACGGGGTGGTTCTCGCGCGCGAGCGTGACATAGCGTGTTTTCCGGAGGTTCTGCTGCCGCGCCCAATTGGGCATGCCCAGGAAGTAGCCGATGGCCAGATCCACCTCGCCGCCGTCCAGCGCGTCCACGACCTCATCGGCGCGCAGGTCGATCACGGTCAGCCGCGACAGCGGCGCGTGCTCACGCAGGTAGGCCATCAACATGGGCATGAGCACGATGAGGCCGGTGTCGTTGATGTAGACGCGGTAATTGATCGTCGACGTGGCCGGCGAGAACTCCGAGGCCGAGTCCACGCCGCGCAGCAACTCCAGCACCTGGGCCACACGCGGGGCCATGTCGTCGGCGTAGGGCGTGGGCCGCATGCCGCGCGAGGTGCGCACGAACAGTGGGTTGTCGAAGTGGCCGCGCAGTCGCTTGAGGGCCGCGCTCACGGCCGGCTGGGTCAGGCCCAGCTCGTCGCCCGCGGCCGACAGGCTCTGGTGGCGGTGGATGGCGTCGAAGCACAGCAGCAGGTTGAGGTCGAAGCGCAACAGGTCCATGGCGGGGGTGTCCTGATATCAATTTGGTTGATATCGAAGATAAATCATTTTGTTAGGCGTTGATATCGCATCGGCATAGACTGCCGAAAACACCAACGATGGAGACAAGGTCTTGCACACCAACGAACCGTCGGTCGCGCCGGGAACCGACCTCGTGACGGCCCTGGCCCGCGCATCCGCGCAGCCGCTGTGGGACCGTTACCAGCGCATCACGCGTCGCCAGCCGCTGGGCCTGGGCGCGCCTGGCCACTGGCCCTGGGCGCGGATGGCGCCGCTGATAGCCCGCGCCGTGGCCGAGGTGTCCATGGCCGACGCCGAACGCCGCGTGCTGCTGCTCACCCATACCGATCTGCCGGGCGCGGCCACCACCGGCAACCTGCTCGCCGGCCTGCAGACCCTGCTGCCCGGCGAGGTGGCCCACCCGCACCGTCACACCATCGCCGCCCTGCGTTTCGTGATGGAGGGCGAGGGCGCGCGCACCACGGTCAACGACGAGGCCTGCGCGATGGTGGCCGGCGACCTGGTGCTCACGCCGGCCTGGACCTGGCACGGCCACACCCACGCGGGCACGGACCGCATGGTCTGGTTCGACGGCCTGGACCTGCCGCTGTGTGCCCACCTCGACACCATGTTCTTCGAGCCCGGCGTGCCTCCGCTGCGGCACGCCGACCCACCGCCCACGCGCCCTTCGCCGCCCCAGCCGGGTGTGGCCACGCTGGGGCCCGACGCGGTGGACGATCCGGCGGGCAGCCGCTTCCGCTACGCCGCCGCCCGCGCCCGCGCGGCCCTGGCCGCCGCGCCGGCATCGCCCGACGGCAGCCGCCGCCTGCGTTACGTCGATGGCCGCAGCGGCGGCCCGGTGCTGCCTTCGCTGGACTGCCACCTCACGGCCCTGGCACCCAGCCGCCGGGGGGCAGCCCACCGCAGCACCGCCAGCGTGGTGTGTGTGGTGGTCGCTGGCGAGGGCCGGAGCGAGATCGGTGACCAGACCCTGCACTGGACCCGCAACGATGTGTTGGTGCTGCCGCACTGGCAGTGGGTGCGCCACCAGGCCGGCCCTGACGGCGCCACCCTGTTCAGCATGAGCGACCGCGAGCTGCTGGACAGCCTGCACTACCTGCGAGAGGAAACACAAGCATGAAGCTCTGCCGCTTCAATGGCGGACGCCTGGGCGTGGTGCGTCCCGAGGGCATCGTCGATGTCACGCCGGTGCTCGACCTCCTGCCCGCACAGCGTTACCCGTTGCCGCGCCACGACCTGCTGATCGCCCACCTGCCCGCGCTGCTGCCGGCCATCGAAGCGGCCGCCGCCGTGGGCGAGCGCTTCGATCCCGTCCAGGTGTTTTACGACCCGCCGGTGGCCAACCCCGGCAAGATCATCGGCGCGCCCATCAACTACCAGGCCCACGCGCAGGAAAGCGCCAGCAACGCCCAGATCGGCCACGGGCGCGCCATCACCAGCATCGGCGACTGGGGCCTGTTCCTCAAGGCCGGCAGCGCCCTGGTGGGTGTGAGCGCGCCCATCACGCTGCGATTTCCCGAGCGCCGCAACGACCACGAGATCGAGCTCGCGGTGGTGATCGGCCGCCGCTGCCACCAGGTGGCGCAGGCCGATGCGCTCCAGCACGTGGCCGGCTACGCCACTGCGCTGGACATGACCTTGCGTGGCACCGAATTCCAGTGTTTCCGCAAGTCCATCGACAGCTACGCCGTGCTGGGCCCCTGGCTGGTGACCGCCGACGAGGTGCCCGACCCGGGCGCGCTCGACCTCTGGCTGAACGTCAACGGCGAGCCGCGCCAGCGCGCCAACACCCGCCAGCTGATCTACGACGTGCCGCGCCTGATCGCCTTCGCCTCGTCCTTCTACACGCTGGAGCCCGGCGACGTGATCATGACCGGCACGCCCGAGGGCGTGGGGCCGGTGCTGCCCGGCGACCTGATCGAGGCCGGCGTGCAAGGCCTGGGCGACCTGGCCATGCGCGTCGCGCCCGACTATGCATGACAACGGGCATCCCGCCCACACCGGAGACACCGTTTGAGCACCCTCAACATCCTGGGCATCTGCGGCAGCCTGCGCGCCGGCTCCTACAACCACATGGCGCTGGACGCCGCGCGCCAGCGCATGCCGGCCGGCATGGCGCTGTCGCTCGCCGACCTGGCCGACGTACCCTTTTACAACAAGGACGTGGAGGACGCCGGCCTGCCGCCGGCCGTGGCGCGCCTGCGTGACCAGGTGCTCGCCGCCGACGCGCTGCTGATCGCCAGCCCCGAATACAACTTCTCGGTCACCGGCGTGCTCAAGAACAGCATCGACTGGCTGTCGCGCTGCAGCCCGCAACCCTTCAAGGACAAGCCCGTGGCCATCCTCTCGGCCACCCAGGGGCCCGTGGGTGGAGCCCGAAACCAGTACGAGCTGCGCAAGATCTTGGGCTGCCTGGAGGCCCTGGTGCTGCACAAGCCCGAGCTTTTCATCAACTTCTGCCACACCAAGTTCGATGCCCACGGCCAGCTCACCGACGAGACCACGTCCAAGCTGCTGACCGACCAGCAGGCCGCGTTCGAACGCTGGATACGGCGCATGCGCCTGCCCGCCGCCTGAACAGCTCTCCTTTCCCCGCGCCCCACCCACAACACCTGGAGACAAGACGATGACAAGCCACACTTTCTCGCTGACCCGCATGAGCCGCCGATCGGTGCAGTTCGCCCTGGCCTGCGCAGCGCTGGCGGTGGTGCCCGCGCTGGCGCAGAACACCATCAAGATCGGCATGATCACCGACAAGGTGGGGCCGGCCAAGCCCTATGCCGAGCCGGTGGCGGCCGGTGCGATCTACGCCGTCAAGGAGCTCAACGCCAAGGGCGGCATCCTGGGCCGCCAGGTGGAGCTGATGGTCGAGGACGACCAGGGCCGGCCCGACATCTCGGCCACCGCCGCGCGCAAGCTGGTCGACGCCGGTGCCGCCTTCATCCTCTCGGTGTCGCTGACGCCGGCCACCCAGCAGGCCCAGACCGTGACGCTGGAGACCAAGACGCCGCACATCACGCCGTCCAACAGCGGCGACACCCTGACCACGCAGATCCAGAACCCCAACTTCTGGCAGACCGGCCCGCTGGGCTCGACCCAGATCGCCACCCTGCTGTCCTACGCCGCCAACAAGAACTACAAGCGCGTGGCCCTGATCACCGAGAACTCCGACCTCGGCCAGCTGACCAACCGCTTCTTCAAGGCCGGCATCGAGAAGGCCGGCATGCAGATCGTGGCCGAGGAGGTGGTGCCGCGCGGCTCCACCACCGCCGAACCGCAGATGCAGAAGCTGCGCGCCGCCAACCCCGAGGCCATCTTCCTGACCGGCGTGCTCACGCCCGAGAACGCGCTCATCCTGCGCGCCTACCGCCAGCTGGGCGTGAAGGCGCCGCTGCTGGGCAACTACAACTTCTCGGTGCCGCAGACGGCGGTGGTGGCCAAGGGCCTGCTCGACGGCGTGGTCTTCGTCGATGCCTTCGACCCCGCCAAGCCCGAGGTGCAACGTTTCATCGAAGGCTTCCGCAAGGACAGCGGCGTCGAGCCCTACAACCTCAACGGCTACGGCTACGACGGCATGATGCTGGTGGCCGACGCCATCAAGCGCGCCGGTGGCACCGACAAGGACAAAGTGCGCGAAGCCATGCAGGCGACCAAGGGCTTCAGCGGCGTGATGGGCGCGGTCGGTTCGTCCTACGGCTTCGCCGACGGCAAGCGCACCGGCTTCGACACCAACGGCATGGTGGTGCGGGTCTACGAAGGCGACAAGCAGGGCAAGGTCGTGCACGTGGGCGCGAGGTAAGACTCCCCCCGCGCCGCCTTCGGCGTCACCCCCCAGGGGGCGATGCCTACCGACCGGCGGAGCCGGAGCGGTGGCATCCCCGGATGAGGATGCCTCACCCGATGCGTGTGTGTTTTTTCGGTCTGGAACCTTGAACCCATGAACGATTTCCTTGAGCTGGTGGTGGGCGCCACGGCCAGCGGGTGTGTCTACGGCCTCGTGGCCCTGGGCTACCTGCTGATCACGCGGCCCACGGGCATCATCAACTTCGCCGTCGGCGAGTGGGCCATGGTGGCGGCCTTCGGTGCCTATGTGCTGCTGTCGCGTTTCGAGCTGCCCTATGCGCTGGGCATGGCCCTGGTGCTCGTGTTCATGTTCGCGCTGGGCTGGCTCACCGAGCGGCTCACGGTGCGGCCGCTGCTGAACAAGGGCGCGCCGCCGCTGGCGCCCATCCTGGTGCTGCTGGGCATGCTGGTCGTGTTCCGCGAGTCGGTCTCCATCGGCTTCGGGCCCGACCCGCAGCCGGTGCCGCCGTCGTTCGGTTTCGGCCGGCTGGAGCTGGGTCCCATCGCCGGCTCCTACCAGAGCTTCTTCATCATCGCCCTCACCGCGCTGGTGTTTGTGGCCGCCTGGTATTTCTTCGAACGCACGTTGGCGGGCAAGTCCTTCGAGGCCGTGGCCATCGACCGCCGCGCCGCCGCGCTGATGGGCATCAACCTGGGGCGTGTGACCTCGCTGTCCTTCGCCGCCGGCGCGGTCGTGGCCGGCTTGGCCGGCATGCTGGTGGCGCCCAATGTCTCGGCCCATTACCTCATGGGCATGCCGCTGGCCATACAAGGTTTCACGGCCCTGGTCATCGGTGGCGTGGGGCGGGTCGAGGGCGCCTTGCTGGGCGGCCTGATCCTGGCCTTCGCCGAGCAGTTCACCGTGCGTTACGCGCCGGTGCCGCCCGGCCTGGCCATGGGGGTGCCGCTGCTGTTGCTGATCGTTTTTCTGCTGGCACGCCCCACCGGCCTGCTGCGGGCGCGGGAGGCACGCGCATGAAAACCTGGCTGTACTACCTGCTCGCGGCCATCGTGCTGTCGGCCACGGCCTTCATGCTCGGTGCCTACCAGACCGACATCTACCGCAAGCTGCTGCTGTGGATCACGCTGGCGCTGAGCTACAACTTCCTGTTCGGCATCTCCGGCCAGGTGGCGTTCTCGCACTTCAGCTTCTACGGCATCGGTGCCTACGCCATCGTCATCCTGGTCACGCAGCTGGGCCTGCCGCTGCTGCTGGCTGTGCCGGCCACCGTGGCCATCTGCGTGCTGCTGGCCTTGCTGGTGGCCTTGCCGGCGACGCGGCTGGAAGGCTTTTACCTGGCCCTGGCCACGCTGGCCTTTGCCCAGCTGTTCATCGTCGCGCTCAACGAAGGCGGCAGCCTGACGGGTGGCACCGGTGGCCTGGCCAACTACCGCCTGCCCGACATCTTCGGCCTGCGCGTCACCGGCCCCTGGTACACGGTGGTGATCGTGTTGCTGATGCTGTCCACCCTGGCCACGCTGTGGCGGCTGGATCGCTCGTGGTTCGGCCGCGCCTGCCGCGCCGTGCGCGACAACGCCGAGGCCGCCGCCGCCATGGGCGTGAACGTGCGCCGCACCAAGGTGCTGGCCTATGCCATCACCAGCGCCATGGCCGGCGTGGCCGGCATGGTCTATGCCTTCGTCGACAACAACGTCAACCCGCACATCTTCGGCCTGGAGAACGCCTTCTTGCTGCTGTTCATGGTCATCGTGGGCGGCAGCGGCCAGCACGCGGGCGCCATCCTGGGCGCGGTGCTGCTCTACGTCATGCCCTTCGTGCTGTCGCCCCTGATCGGCCACCACCACGCGCTGGTGTTCGGCCTCTTCATGGTGCTGGCGGTGATGTTCCAGCCCAAGGGCCTGATCGGACTGTGGCTGCGCTGGGGCTGGCGCCCGCGCACCCAGGCCGCCTCGGCCGCACCGCCGGCGGCGCCCGCGGCCGTGACACCTTCCAAGGGGGCCGCATGAACACCAGCACTCCCGCCCTGCTCAGCGTGCGTGGCCTGGGCATGCGCTTCGGTGGCCTGCAGGCCGTGGCCGACCTCGACCTGGACGTGCATGCCGGCGAGATCCTGGGCGTGATCGGCCCCAACGGCGCCGGCAAGAGCACCACCTTCAACATGATCGCCGGCGCCTTGCCGCCCAGCACCGGCGAGGTGGTGTTCGATGGCCGCTCCATGGCCGGCGTGCCCACCCACGGCTTCGCGCCGCGTGGCATCGTGCGCACCTTCCAGCACAACAAGGCCTTCGACAGCCTGTCGGTGCGCGAGAACGTGATGGTGGGCATGCACACCCGCATGCCGGCCACGCTGTGGCAGGTGCTGGCTGGCACGACCGCGGCCCGTGCCGCCGAGGACCAGGCCCAGCGCCGCGCCGACGAGCTGGTGGCCTTCGTGGGCCTGGGCGAATGGCGCGACGCCGAGGTGGCCACGTTGTCCTTTGGCCAGGGCCGGCTGCTGGAGATCGCCCGAGGCCTGGCCGCCCAGCCGCGCCTGATGTTGTTCGACGAACCCGCCGCCGGCTTGACGCCGGCCGAATGCGAACGACTGGGCGGGATCATCCGCGGCATCGCGGCCCAGGGCATCGCGGTGCTGCTGATCGAACACGACATGCGTTTCCTGATGGCGCTGGCCGACAGGGTGGTGGTGCTCAACTTCGGCCGCAAGATCGCCGAGGGCACGCCCGAGTCGGTGCAGGCCGACCGCGCGGTGGTGGCCGCCTACCTCGGCGATGTCGGAGGGCTGGCCCATGCTTGAACTGCAGAACGTCAGTGCGGGCTACGGCCATGGGCCGGTGGTGCAGGGCGTGTCGCTGACGGTGGCCAAGGGCGAGACCGTGGCCCTGCTGGGGCCCAACGGGGCCGGCAAGTCCACCCTGCTCAACGCCTTGTCGGGCACCCTGGTGCAGCGCGGCGGCGCGATGCGGCTGGACGGTGCCGATCTGGCGCGGATGCCCAGCCACCAGATCGTCGAACACGGCTTGGTGCAGGTGCCCGAGGGCCGCCACGTGTTTGCCCCCATGTCGGTGGCCGACAACCTGCGCCTGGGCTCGGTGAGCCTGGTGCGGCGTGACCGCCATGCCGTGGCCCGGCAGTTCGACTTCGTCTACCACCTGTTCCCGCGCCTGGCCGAGCGCCGCGCGCAGCTGGCCGGCACGCTGTCGGGTGGCGAACAGCAGATGGTGGCCATCGGCCGCGCTCTGATGGCCCAGCCCCGGCTGCTGCTGCTCGACGAGCCTTTCCTGGGCCTGGCGCCGCTGGTGGTGGAGGAAATCCGCTCCGCCCTCAAGCGCCTGCGCGAGGGGGGCCTGACCATGCTGCTGGTGGAGCAGAAGCTGGACATCGCGCTGCCCTTCACCGAACGCGCCTATGTCATGGTCAAGGGCCAGATCGCCCTGGCCGAGGACAGCGCCGTGCTGGCCCGCCGCGATGACCTGTCGCAGCTGTATTTCAAACTCGCCCAGCAAAACTGAGGACGACGACATGCCTGCTCCCATGCGCGCACGCCACAGCCAGTCGCCGGCCAGCCGCGGAGTGCATCACCTCGCGCTCAACACCGAGGACATGAAGCTCACCATCGACTTCTACACCCGGGTGCTGGGCATGCCCCTGGTGCACGCGCTGCGTGTGCCACCGGGCGTGGGCACCGGTGCCGGCAACCGCGGCAACCCGCCGTTCGAGAACCTGCGCCACTACTTCTTCGACGCCGGTGGCGATTGCCTGGTGGCTTTTTTCGAGCTGCCCGCAGGCGCCAAGCCGCAGGCCGACCGCAACGCCGTGGCCGCCATGCAGCACTGCTCCTTCGCCACCACCGAAGCGCAGTTCCAGGTGCTGCACCAGCGGCTGCTGGACGAAGGTGTGCCGGTGATCGGCCCCATCCCGGTGGGCGCGCAGACGTGGTCGATCTACTTCTTCGACCCCAACGGCATACGCCTCGAATACTCGTGGCAGGAGCTCGACGGCGAGGACGTCCAGGTGGTGCAGCGCTGGACCCAGACCGCCGAGGAGGCCCTGGCCGAACTGCGCACCCTCAGCGACGACCCGGCCTGGCTGGATGCCGTCACCCGCCACCTGCCCACCCACCGCTAGGAGCCCCGACATGAGTGCCTTCATCCCCATCCGTGGTCTGCACCACTTTGCCTACCGCTGCCGCGACGCCGAGGAGACGCGCCGCTTCTACGAAGACCTGCTGGGCCTGCCGCTGACCCACATCGTGCGCGCCGACACCATCCCCAGCACCGGCGAACACTGTCCCTACGTGCACCTGTTTTTCGAGATGACCGATGGCAGCTCGGTGGCCTTCTTCGACCTAGGCGACAACGAGGCCAGCGAGCCCTCGCCCAACACGCCACGCTGGGCCAACCACCTGGCGCTGCGGGTGGACTCCACCGACGCCGTGCGCCAGGCCCAGGCCCGGCTGGTGGCGGCCGGTGTCGACGTGATCGGCCCGGTGGACCACGACGGTTTTGTGTTGTCCATCTACTTCTTCGACCCCAACGGCGTGCGCCTGGAGCTGACCACCAACACCGCCAGCGCCGAGGAACTGGCCACTTTCCGGGCAGAGGCGCGCGCCAAGTGCGACGCCTGGACGCGTGAGAAGACCGAACGCCTGACAACCTGATGCATCCCATGACCACCCAGACCTACGAAGTGTTGCCCGAATGGGTGCACATCTCCTTTGCCGAGCAGGCCGCCTTCAAGTCGGTCTATGGTTTTGCCGGATCGCTGGGCACGGTGCACCTCGAAGGCATACGCTACATCCCCCAGGGCGTGCCGGCCCAGACGCTGCTGATCTACATGCACCCGGCCACCACCCTGCAGCTGCTGCCCATGCCGCGCGCCATGGCCGAGCGCGGCATGCACGTGTTGTGCGCAGGCAGCCGCTACGCCCGCAACGACAGCGCCCTCATCATGGAAAACGTGGTGGTGGACCTGGGCGCCTACATGCGCCATGCGCGCGAGGTCTGGGGCTACCAGAAGGTGGTGCTGGTGGGCTGGTCCGGCGGTGGCTCGCTGGCCCTGTTCTACCAGCAGCAGGCCGAACGCCCCAGCATCACCCACACGCCGGCCGGCGACCCCTGCCACATCATGAGCGCGGGCCTCATGCCGGCAGACGCCTTCATCTTCCAGGCAGCCCACGTGTCGCGTGCCGTCACCTTCGCCGACTGGATAGACCCCAGCGTGCTCGACGAGAACGACCCCGACCGCCGCGATCCCGAACTCGACCTCTACCACCCCGACATCCGGCCCCCCTACAGCGCCGAGTTCCTGGCGCGTTTCCGCGCCGCGCAACTGGCCCGCATCCGCCGGCGCACCGCCTGGGTCAAGGAAACGCTGGCCACGCTGCAGCGCCGTGGCGGCAAAGAGATGGAGCGCGGTTTCGTGACCCACCGCACCCTGGCCGAGCCGCGTTTCCTCGATGCGAGCATCGAACCCAACGACCGCCCCATCGGCACCTGCTTCATGGGCGTGCCCGAGACCGCCAACAGCGGTCCCATCGGCCTGGCGCGTTTCTCCACACTGCGCTCCTGGCTGTCCCAGTGGTCGCCCGATGACACCCACTGCCACGGCGAGACCTGCGCCGCCGGCATCAGCGTGCCCATGCTGGCCATCGAACACTCGGCCGACGACGCCGTGCCACAACCCCACACGCAGCGCATCTTTGACGCCGCGGCCAGTGCCGACAAGACCAAGGCCGTGATCCAGGGCGGCAACCACTACTTCGTGGGCCAGCCCGAACTGCTGCAGCAGGCGGTGGACCTGTGCCAGACCTGGCTGCGCGAGCGCCACCTGGTCGACTGAACCGCGGGACAGCGCGTGGGTGGCATCCGGGTTGCAGCGCTTGCGCAGGCACCTGGAAACTCTTATACTTAGTGATCTAAGTAAATTGAAGGCGAGCGCTGTCATCCCCACGCTCGCATCCACCGCAGGAGAGCCGCCATGATCACCCCCGAAGAAAACGACCTCTTGTGCCGCGTGGTCGGCGACGCGCCCATGGGCCAGCTGATGCGCCGTCACTGGACGCCGGTCTGCCTGACCGAGGAGGTGCCCGAGGCCGACGGCACGCCGGTCAAGGCGCGCGTGTTCGGCGAGGACCTGGTGGTCTTTCGCGACAGCGACGGCCGCGTCGGCGTGCTCGACGAAAAATGCCCGCACCGCCGCGCCTCGCTGGTCTACGGCCGCAACGAGGAGGGTGGCCTGCGCTGCCTCTACCACGGCTGGAAGATGGACATCGAGGGCACGGTGCTGGAGATGGTGTCCGAGCCGGCGGCCAGCGGCTTTGCCGACAAGGTGAAACACAAGGCCTACCCGGCCAAGGAATGGGGCGGTTTTGTGTGGGCCTGGTTCGGTCCGGCCGACGCCGTGCCGGCGTTCGTGCCGCCACCCTGGGCACCCACCGAAGACGCGCGTGTGGCCATCGCCAAGGTGCTGCTGCCCTGCAACTGGGCGCAGATCCTGGAGGGCGCGATCGACTCGGCCCACAGCTCCAGCCTGCATTCGTCGGACATGGTGCCGGCGCGTGTGGACGGTGCCAAGGCCACCGCGAACAACTGGCTGCGCCCCTCCACCGACAAGGCGCCGCGCATGCAGGTGCAAAAAGGGGGCTACGGCTTCCGCTACGCCGCCATCCGCCGGCCGATCCAGAACGCGGCCACCCACGACTACATCCGCTCCACCGTCTTCCTGGCGCCGATCTCGGTGCTGATTCCGCCCAACAACCTCTACAACGTGGCCAACGTGAACGTGCCCATGGACGACACGAACACGGCTTTCTACTTCATCGCCTGGGGCCATCCCAGCCAGACGCCCGAGACCGAGACCTGGCGCAAGTTCCTGCGTCAGACCGTGGGCGTGGACCTCGACGCCGACTACCGCCCGCTGCGCAACGAGGCCAACCGCTTCTGGCAGGACCGCCAGGCCATGAAGGCGGGCAACTTCACCGGCATCACCGGCTTTCCCAACCAGGACGTGGCCATGTGGCTGACCATGGGGCCGATCGCCGACCGCACCCACGACCGCCTCGGCGCCAGCGACCTGGCCATCGTCGAATTCCGCAAGCAGATGCTGGAGGCCGTGCGCGCCTTCCAGGCCGGCGCGCCTGCCATCGGCACCGGCGACGACGCCATCCCGCCCAGCGTCTGCGCCTACCAGGCCGTCGTGCCCAAGACCACCGACTGGCGCGCCTTCGAGACGCGTTACGTCTGGCCCGGTGACGGTGTCGACCGCAGCGCGTACGAATCTTCCTACAACGTCTGAAGCCGCCCATGTCCCAACTCCAGCTCTCCGTCGCCATGGGCGACTACGACCGCACCCGCGCCCTGCTCGACGGCCGGGTCCAGATCGATGGCGTCGACCCGGTCTTCATGAACCTCTATCCGGAGGAGATGTTCTTCCGCGCCATGCGCAGCCAGGAGTTCGACATCTCCGAGCTGTCTCTCTCCAGCTACTGCGTCAAGACGGCCAGGGGCGACTGCCCCTACGTGGCGGTGCCGGTGTTCCTCTCGCGCGCCTTCCGCCACACGTCCATCTACGTGCGCAAGGACCGCATCAGGAAGCCCGAGGACCTCAAGGGCAAACGCATCGGCCTGCCCGAGTACCAGCTCAGCGCCAACGTCTGGGCGCGCGCCATCCTGCAAGATGATTACGGCGTGGCGCCCGAGGACGTGACCTGGGTGCGCGGCGGCATCGAGACCCCGGGCCGGCCCGAGAAGATCGCGCTGCAGCTGCCGCCCGGCGTGAAGCTGGAAAGCGCGCCCGAAGGCGTGACGATTTCGGACCTGCTGGACCGCGGCGAGATCGACGGCTTCATGGCGCCGCGCCCGCCCAGCGCCCACGTGATGGCCAACCCCCACGTGGGCTGGCTGTTCGACGACCCGACCGCCACCGCCAAGGACTACTACCGCCGCACCGGCATCTTCCCCATCATGCACGTGGTGGGCGTGCGCAAGACCCTGGTCGAGCGGCACCCCTGGCTGCCGGGCGCCGTGTTCAAGGCCTTCGGCCAGGCCAAGGCGGCGGCGCTGGAGGCCTTGTCCGACACCTCGGCCACCAAGGTCACGCTGCCCTTTGTGGAAGAACAGCTCAAGGCCGCGCGCGAGACCATGGGCGAGGACTACTGGTCCTACGGCGTGGACAAGAACCGCGCCACGCTGGAGGCCTTTGCGCGCCACCACCACGCGCAGGGCCTGTCATCGCGCCGCCTGTCGGTGGACGAGATCTTCCACCCCGCCACCTACGAGACCTACGCCATCTGAGCGGTCGCGGGCGGCGCGCCCTGCGCCCGCGCGGTCGCGATCAGGATGTCCAGCAGCGAGCGGATCGGCCCCTCGGGCTCGGTCTTCTCGGGCGTGAGCACCTGCACGCCGCGCTGGTGCAAGGCCAGCTCGGGCAGGGCGCGCGCCACCAGCTCGCCGCGCTGCAGCAGGTGGGCCGCGCCCAGGGCCGATGAAAACACCACCGCCTCGCCGCGCACCGCCAGCGCCAGCAGGGTGGCGAAGTCGCCGGTGAAGGCCGGGTGCACGCGCAGGCCTTCGAGGTTGCAGACCAGTTCCACCAGCTGGCGCACCGTGGTGCCCACCGGGGCCATGGCCAGCGGCTGGCCCACCAGGTCGGCCAGCCGGGGCTGGGGCAGGTGGGCGATCGGGTGCCCGGGCGCGCACAGCAGCCAGATCGGTGCCGGCTGCTGGTGTTCGATGCGCAGCCCGGCTTCGGGCGTGACCGAAAACTTCAGCCCCACATCGACATCGCCCCGCAGCAGCAGGCGGCTCACGCCCTCGGGCGAGGTCGACACCTGAGCCAGGCCACAGTCCGGGTGGCGGCGGCGAAAGGTGCTCATCACGTCGGTCATGTAGCCGCTGGTGAAGCCCTCGGTGCAGGCCAGGCGCAGCGTCACGGGCTGCTGGCGCTGGCTGCCCTCCAGGTCCTCCAGCAGGCGCTGCAGCTCCAGCGCCGTGTGGCGCAGCCCGCCGGCCAGGCGTTCGCCGGCGCTGCTGAGCACCAGGCCGCGCCCGCGCCGCTCGAACAGCACCAGCCCCATCTGTTCTTCCAGCAGGGCCACCTGCCGGCTCACGGCCGAACTCGCCACGTGCAGCTGCTCGGCCGCCAACGTCACCGACCCGGTGCGTGCGACCTCCAGGAAGTAGCGGGTGGCGGTGCTCAACAGCTTGGGCTTCATGGTCGGATTTTGATTGCCTTTTTGGCAATTGACGATGCGAAACATAAAAATTGTGCGAAATGCGGCCGGCGCCTACAGTGGCTCACACACGAACGGAGTCCCCTTTGAGCACACGACACACCGCCCTGCAGAACGCCGCCCGCTGGTTCGACGAAGGCCACTTCCAGGCCGAACTGGCGCGCCGCGTCGCCCACGCCACGGCCAGCGACGCCGGTGGCGGCATCGAGCCCTTGGCCGGCTACCTGAGCGAGGCCATACAGCCCGGGTTGCAGGCCCTCGGTTTTGAATGCGAACTGCTGCCCAACCCCACCGGTGGCGCCGGTCCGCTGCTGGTGGCCCGCCGCATCGAAGACCCGGCCCTGCCCACGGTGCTGACCTATGGCCACGGCGACGTGGTCAATGGCCAGGACAGCCAGTGGCGCGCCGGCCTCACGCCCTGGACCCTGACGGTGGAGGGCGACCGCTGGTACGGCCGTGGCACGGCCGACAACAAGGGCCAGCACACCATCAACCTGGGCGCGCTGGCCCACGTGATCGCCGCCCGCGGTGGCCGTCTGGGCTACAACGTGACCGTGCTGCTGGAGACCGGTGAAGAGGTGGGCAGCCCCGGCCTGCGCGAGCTGTGCGAGCAGGAGCGCGAGCGCCTGCGCGCCGACCTGCTGATCGCCTGCGACGGGCCCCGGGTGCACGCCCGCAAGCCCACGGTCTTTCTGGGCTCGCGCGGCATCGTCAACTTCCGCCTGCGCCTGCGGGCCCGCGAGCGGGCCTACCACTCGGGCAACTGGGGTGGCGTGTTGACCAACCCCGGTGTGGTCATCAGCCACGCCGTGGCCACTCTGGTGGACGCGCGCGGTCGCCTGCTGGTCGAAGGCCTGCGGCCGCCGCCGGTGGAGGCCGCGGTGCGTGCCGCGCTGCGCGAGGTCGCGATTGGCGGTGACGCCGACGACCCGGCCACCAACCCGGCCTGGGGCGAGCCTGGCCTGAGCGAGGCCGAGCGCCTGATGGCCTGGAACACCCTGGAGGTGCTGGCCCTGGGCGCCGGCGCGCCCGATCGCCCCATCAACGCCATCCCGCACACGGCGGTGGCCCATTGCCAGCTGCGTTTTGTGCCAGGCACCCGCTGGACCGAGCTGGCCCAGATCGTGCGCGCCCACCTGGACGAGCGCGGCTTCACGGACGTGGAGGTCGAAGTGATCGCCGCCACGCCCGCCACCCGCCTGCCGCTGGACAACCCCTGGGTTGCCTGGTCGCTGGCCTCCATCGAACGCAGCGTGGCCCAGCCCGCCACCTTGCTGCCCAACCTGGCCGGCTCCCTGCCCAACGACGTGTTCGCCGGTGTGCTGGGCCTGCCCACGCTGTGGGTGCCGCACTCCTACCCGGCCTGCAGCCAACACGCGCCCAACGAGCACCTGCTGGGCTCGGTGGCGCGCGAGGGCCTGCAGCTCATGGCCGGCCTGTACTGGGACCTGGGCGAGCGCGACAGCGCGCCCTGGTTCCAGGCCGCCACCCGCACCGCCGTCAGCGCCTGACCGATCCCCCTTCCTCCACCCTCCGAAAGCCTGCCATGTCCTCCCCCACCCGGCGTCACGCCCTGGCCTCGCTGGCCGCACTTCCCATCGCGCTGCTGGCGCCCACCGGCGCTGTCTGGGCCCAGAGCTGGCCGAGCAAGCCTTTGCGCCTGGTCGTGCCCTTTCCGCCCGGTGGCGCCACCGACACCAGCGCCCGCCTGATCGCCGAACACCTGGGCCGGCGCCTGGGTCAGAGCGTGGTGGTGGACAACAAGCCGGGCGCGGCCACGGTGATCGGCGTCGAGGCCGTGACCAAGGCCCCGGCCGATGGCTACACCCTGCTGGTCGCCGGCGTGGGCAGCTTCTCGGTGCTGCCGGCGCTGCGCAGCAACTTGCCCTTCAACGTGGAGAAAGACCTGGCGCCGGTCTCGCTGTTCGTCAGCACGCCGGTGGTGCTGGTGACGCCGTCCACCCGGCCCTTCCGTCGCCTGAGCGATTTCATCGCCGCCGCCAAGGCCCAGCCGGGCCAGCTGCGCTACGCCACCTATGGCGCCGGCAGCGCGCCCCACCTGGCGGGCGAAATGCTGGCCGCCGCGGCCGGCGTCGACATGGAGCCCATTCCTTACAAAGGCGCGGCCGAAGCCCAGCTTGCGCTGCTGCGGGGCGATGTGGACCTCGGCTTCGAGACCCTCTCGGCCACCGGGGCCCACCTCAAGTCCGGCAAGCTCACCGGCCTGGCCGTCAACAGCGCCAAACGCAGCAGCTTCGTGCCCGAGCTGCCCGGCATGGCCGAGCTGGGCCTGGGCGCGGCCGCCATCGAGGCCATCTACGGCATGGCCGCACCCGCCGGCACACCGGCGGCGGTGTTGACCCGCCTGTCCGGCGAGATCGCCGAGATCATGGCCCTGCCCGAGGTCAAGGACAGGCTGGGCGCGCTCTACCTGGAGCCCACGGCCCTGGGCGCCACCACCATGGCCAGCACCGTGGCCGCCGAAACCAGCAAGTACCGCGCCGTGGCCGCGCGCGCCAAGATCAACCTGAACCAGTAAGCCGCTTCCCATGACCACCGAACTGCAACTGGGCGGCGTGCGCGCCGCCATGACCGTGATGGGCTGCGACGACCTGCCGCCCATGCTGGACTTCCTGGTCGCCCGCCTGGGCTGGCGCATCGACGCCATCTTTCCGGCCGACGGCCCGCGCCACGCCATGCTCAGCGGGCACGGCGCGCGTCTGCACCTGCGGGTGGGCGAGCCGGCCGGCCTGGCCGCGCTGGAACTGCTGTGCGACGACCCGGACGCCGTGGCCGGTGGCCAGCGTGAGCTGCTCGCGCCCAACGGTGTGCGGGTGCGCCTGCTCCATGCCGACCCGCCGATGCGCCAGCCGGCCACCCGCCAGGCGCTGGTGATCGCGCGCAGCGACGCCACGGCCCACTGGGCCGTGGGCCGCGCCGGCCTGCGCTACCGCGACCTGCTGCCCGAGCGCCATGGTGGCGCCTTCATCGCCTCGCACATCCGCATCCTCGACGGCGGCCCGGTGCCCGACTACGTGCACTACCACAAGGTGCGTTTCCAGGTCATCTACTGCCGCAAGGGCTGGGTCAGGGTGGCGTATGAAGGCCAGGGCGAGCCCTTCGTGATGCAGGCCGGCGACTGCGCGCTGCAGCCGCCCGAGATCCGCCACCGCGTGCTGGAAAGCTCGGCCGGCGCCGAGGTGGTGGAGCTGGCCAGCCCGGCCGAGCACATCACCCTGGCCGACCATGCGATGGACCTGCCCAACGGCAGCTACCCGGCCGATCACGACTTCAAGGGCCAGCGCTTCGTGCGGCACATCGCGGCCCAGGCGGCTTGGGCGCCGTGGCGCCTGGACGGTTTCGAGGCCCGCGACACCGGCATCGCCGCCGCCACCGACGGCCTGGCCGGCGTGCGGGTGCTGCGCTGCGCCGGCGAGCCGCCGGCCCGCTGGCAGACCCACGCCCACGAGTTCTGCTTCTATTTCGTGCTCTCGGGCCGCCTGGTGGTGGAGGTGGACGGCCAGACCCATGTGCTGGCGGCCGACGACAGCATCACGTTGCCGGGCGGCATGCCCTACGCGATGGCGCCGCTGGGCGGCTGCGAGCTGCTGGAGGTCAGCCTGCCGGGGCAGTTGAGCCCGCTACGCTGAGTTGTCGCCGGGCGTGGCCGGCGCGCCGGCTTCGTCGGCCGCGAGGTTTTCGATCATGGCCAACAGCGACTTGCGCACCGTGGCCACGCTTTTGTCGCCCAGTCCAGCCACGCTGATGCGGTTGACCTCCTCGGCCAGCGGCACCAGCCGCTGCTCCAGCGCCCGCCCGGCGTCGGTCAGGAACACATGCATGTTCTTGCGGTTGCCCGGCAGCTGGCGGCGTTCGATGAAACCCATCTGCTCCATGGCCTTGACGGCGCTGAAGGTGGTGGGCTCCATCACGCCGGCCAGCTCGCTGAGTTCGCGCTGGGTCAGTCCGTCCTTGATCCACAGGATGCGCAGAAAAGTCCAGTGACCGAAGGACACGCCGTGCACCTGCAGCCGCAGCTGCAGGGCCCGCATCTGTGCCCGCGCCACGTCGCGGATCAGGTGGGCCAGCCGGTCGTCGGGCACGGCTTCGCGCCAGTGGCGCAGCAGGTCGTTGGGCGTGGGGGACATGGGCTGGAGGGGAGCGTTCAATCAGGCAGGGGCACCTGGTGGCTGGGCATGATATCGGCCCCGGTGCGCGCCGATTCGAGCAGGGCCAGGCAGACCGCCACCGTGGCGCGCGACCAGCGCCCGCCGTGCATTGGCGTCCGGCCCTCTCGGCCCACGGCCCACAGCTCGTCAATGACCTCGGCCCGTGGCACCGTGGGCACCTGGGCCGGCACGAAGTGGCTGCCGGTGTCGTCGAACACCAACACACCCCGTGGCGTGAGCCGCAGGTCGCCGCGTTCGCAGCTCACCAGCACCGGGCCGAAGTGCTGGCAGGCGTCGGGCGCGTCCGCGCTGGGCGGGACGTAGAGCGAGCCGCCGAAGTTGCGCTCGGCCTTGAGCGCGGCCTCGGCCGCCTCGTCGGTCACGGCCCGCAGGCGCGCACGCGTCTGACGGTGTGTGTCGGGCGATTTGGGGCGGCCCATCTCGCCGACGCCGTCCATCAAGGCGTCGGTGTCGTAGTGGCCGTAGCCGTTGTAGGTGGCATTGGCCACGGCGCCGCTGGCAAAGCCCAGCAGCGCGGTGTAGGCGCCTTCGGTGGGGCGGGCCGGGTCCCAGCGGCCGGTGAAGGCGCGCACCGAGGTGACCTCGCCACCGGCCAGCAGGCGCAGGACGTCCATCTGGTGCGCCGCCTGGCTGAAGGCCACGCCGCCGCCCAGGGCGGTGTCCAGCTCCTCGGGGCGGCGCGGGCGGTAGAGGAAGTCGGTGTACTGCATGGCGTGCACCAGGCGCACCGCGCCCCAGCGCCCGCTGGCGATCAGCTCGTGGGCCAGCAACACCGGCGCGTTGAAGCTGTGGCTGTGGCCGACGATGAGCTGGGTGCCGGCGGCCTCGCAGGCGTCGATCATGCGGCTGCAGTCGTCCAGGCTCAGGGCCAGCGGTTTTTCCACCAGCACGTGTTTGCCGTGGCGAGCGGCCAGCAGCACGTGGTCCACGTGTATCTGGTGGGGCGTGGCCACATACACCCACTCGACGGCGGGGTCGGCGCAGACCGCCTCGGCCGAGGCGTGGGCGGTCCCGCCGAAGGTGTCGGCAAAGGCCGTGCGTGCGCCCTCGCGCGGGTCGAAGGCGGCGACCAGCTGCACGCGGGGGTCGCCGCGGAACGTGGGCACCATCAGCGTGAAGGCCCGTCCAAGCCCGAGCACGCCGAGCTTGATCGCCCCCACGCTCCGCCGCTGGCGCGGGTCGCTGCCCCCCGAGGGGGTGTGGGCTGGCTTGGGGCGGCCCGGCGCTGCGCCCTGGGTCTCGTGGTTCACAGATCCAGCACCAGGCAAGGCGTCTTGGCGCGCGAGACGCAGACCATGATGTGGTCGGCCTTTTCTTCGTCGAGCAGCACCAGGTCGCGGTGATCGGCCTCGCCTTCGAGCAGGCGGGTTTTGCACGAACCGCAGGTGCCGCTTTCGCAGGAGCTGGGCACGTGCACGCCCTCCAGGCGCAGGGCGTCGAGGATGGACACGCCGACCGGCACTTCATAGGTGCGGCCGCTGTGTTCCAGCCGCACTTCAAACGGCTGGTCGTCGGCGTGGGGTTTCGTGTCACCGCCAAAGCTCTCGAAATGCACCGCGCTGGCGGGCCAGTGGCCGGTCATGTCGCGCACCGCGTCCATCAGCGGCGTGGGGCCGCAGCAGTAGACATGTTGTCCGGCGGCGCTGCCGGGTTTTTCGAGCAGCGGCCAGAGGTCGAAGGCGTTGCCCGGGTCGCCCTGGTCGTGGTGCACGGTCACGTGGGGCGCAAAGTCGGGGCCGCGAAGCTCGTCCAGGAAGGCGCTGCTCTCGGCGTCGCGGGTCAGGTAGCAGAGCTTGAACTTGCGCGTGCCCTCGGCCAGCAGGTGGCGGGCCATGGCCATCATGGGCGTGATGCCTATGCCACCCGCGATGAGGATGAAGCTCTTGGCCTTGGCATCCAGCTCGAACAGGTTCTCGGGCGCGCCCACCTCCACCAGGGCGCCGGCCCGCACGCCGTCGACCAGGCTCAGCGAGCCGCCCCGGCCATTGCCCTCGCGTTTGACGGCGATCACGTAGCGGTCGCGCTCGGCCGGGTCGTTGCTCAGTGAGTACTGGCGCATGGCGCCGCCGGGCGTCTTGATGCGGATGTGGGCGCCGGCCGTGAAGGCGGGCAGCTCGGCGCCCTCGGGGTGGCGCAGCTCGAAGCGCTGTATGCCTCGCGCAGCGGGCTCGGCCACGGCGACGCGCAGGCTCATGACGGTGGGGGTGGTGCTCATGTGGTGCTCTGCCTAGCGATGAAGAGGGTTTTCCGTGTTGACAATGATCAAACACTTTGTGAAAATCATTATCTTAGACATCTAAGTAAATTGCAAGCCCGGCTTGCCCTCACGGAGACGCCATGCACCGCCGCACCCTCACCTCTCTGGCCCTTGCCCTGGGCCTCCTTCCTGCGCTGGGTTTTGCGCAGGCAGGCTACCCCAGCAAGCCGGTCAAGTTCATCGTGCCCTACGCGGCCGGCGGCCTGCCCGACACCGTGGCGCGGGTGGTGGCACAGCGCCTGACGGAGCGCCTGGGCCAGGGTGTCGTGGTGGACAACAAGCCGGGCGGCAACGGGGTGGTGGCCTTTCAGGCGCTGCAGCAGAGCACCCCGTCCGACGGCCACGCCTTCATCGTCTCGGACGGCTCCATGCTGTCCATCACGCCGCAGATCAACAAGGCGGCCAGCTACGCGGTCGGCAAGGACATCCTGCCGGTGTCGCTGATCGCGCGCTCACCGCTGTTCATCGTCGCCCACCCCAAGACCGGCGTGAACACCTTCCAGGAATTTGTCACCCTGGTCAAGGGCAAGCCGGGCGAATTCACCTACGGCTCGTCCGGCATCGGCAGCAGCCACCACCTGACCATGGAGGCGCTCAAGGCGGCGCTGGGCCTGGATCTGCGCCACGTGCCCTTCCGGGGCTCGGGCCAGTCCACGCCGGCGCTGGTGGGCGGACAGGTCGAGTTCTCGGTGGCGGCCCTGCCGTCCATGGCCGGCTTCGTCAAGAGCGGACAGGTCAGGCTGCTGGCCAGCAATGCCCCTGCACGCTCCAGCCAGGCGCCCGATGTCCCGGCCGTGGCCGAAACCGTGCCCGGCTTCGACTTCTCGGTGGTCATCGGCGTGATGGCGGCCGCCGGCACGCCGCAGGCGGCCATTGACCGCATCGCCAAGGAGATCGCCGAGGTGGTCAAACATCCCGAGGTGGTCAAGACCTTCCAGACAGCGGTGATCGACCCGGTGGGCGCCGGCCCGGCCGACTACGCCCGCGTGATCGCCGGCGAGAACGAGCGCATGGCCAAGGCCGGCAAGGTGGCCGACCTGAAAGCGGAGTGATTGCCCGCGCTTGATGCCGCGTCGCTGAGTCTGCTGACGCTGTGTGCGCTGGCCTTTGTGCTTGGCGGCGTGGTCAAGGGGGCGCTGGGCGTGGGCCTGCCGCTGGTGGCGGTGCCGCTGTTGTCCCTGTGGCTGCCCAGCCCGCAGGCCATAGCGCTGCTGGTGGCGCCGGTCCTGCTGTCCAACCTCTGGCAGGCGGTCGAAGGCGGGCGCCTGCGCGGCAGCCTGCGCCGCTTTGGCGGGCTGATCGCCGCCCAGTGCCTGGCCACCGTGCTCACCGTGCGACTCACACTGTCGCTGAGCGTGCAGCAGCTCAACGTCATGCTGGCCCTGGCGGTGCTGCTGGCGGTGGCCCTGATGGCCTGGCAGCCCAGCCTGCGCATCAGCCCGGAGCGCGAGCGGGTGGTGGGCGTGGGCGTCGGGCTGCTGTCTGGTCTGCTGGGCGGCGTGTCCTCGCTCACCGGGCCGGTCATCATCACCTACCTCATGGCGCTCAAGCTGCCACGCGAGGACTTCATCGGCAGCATCAGCATCATCTACCTGTCGGCCGCCGTGCCGCTGTACGGCGCCATGCTGCTGTTCGGGCGTATCGGCGCCAGCGAGTTGGCCTTGTCGGTGCTGGCCCTGCTGCCCATGGGCCTGGGCCTGCTGGCGGGCAAGGCCGTGCGCCGCCGCCTGGACGAAATCCTGTTCCGCCGCGTGTTGCTGGCCTTTCTGTGTGTGCTGGCCGCACTTCTGCTGTTCAAATAGCGGGCATGAAGCCTGATTTACCCGCCGACCACGACACCCTGGTGTGGAGCGACGCCCTGCTGCTGGGCTACGCGCCCATGGACACGGTGCACCGCGAATTCGTCGACACCGTGACCGCCCTGCTCAACGCGCCCGAGGCCGAACTGCCGCGCTGCCTGGATGCCTTCGCCGACCATGCGCGTGCCCATTTCGGCGAGGAAGACCGCTGGATGGTGGAGACCAACTTCCCTGCGCGCGAATGCCACATCGACGAACACGCGGCCGTGCTGCACTCGGTCGAACAGGTGCGCGAGCTGCTGGCGCGGGGCGACAGCACCGAATGCCGGCGCCTGGCGCGCGAGTTGATGCGCTGGTTCCCCGGCCACGCCGACTACCTGGACTCGGCCCTGGCGCACTGGATGTGCAAACAACGCCTGGGCGGCAAGCCCGTCGTGCTGCGCCGTGGCGTGGCCCACCCCTTGGAAGGAATCGACCATGTTGCTGATGACCATCGCCGCGCGTGATGCCGACCTGGGCCACGGCCTGCGCGTGCGCCGCGTCCTGCCCTACGCCAAGCGCCGCATGGTCGGCCCCTTCGTGTTCTTCGACCACGCTGGCCCGGTGACCCTGCCGCCCGATGCGGTGCGTGGCGCCGACGTGCGGCCCCACCCCCACATCGGCCTGTCCACCGTGAGCTACCTGCTGAGCGGCGAAATCATGCACCGCGACAGCCTGGGCGTGGTGCAGCGCATCCGCCCCGGCGAGGTCAACTGGATGACCGCCGGCCGCGGCATCTCGCACTCCGAGCGTTTCGAGCACCCAGCCTCGTTTGCCGGTGGCGGGCTGGAACTGATGCAGTTCTGGGTCGCGCTGCCCGAGGCCGACGAGCAATGTGAGCCCGCCTTCACCCACTACGGGGCCGAGGCCCTGCCGCTGATCGAGTCACCCGGTCTGCGCTGCCGCGTGCTGGCCGGCGAGGTCATGGGCCAGCGCAGCGCGGTGCGCACCTCGTCGCCGTTGTTCTGTGCCCACCTGGAGCTGCATGCCGGCGTGGGCTTCACGCTGGACGGGGTCTACCCCGAGCAGGCGGTGTACGTGGCGCGCGGTGCCGTCAGCCACCAGGGGCAGACCGCCACCTCCGGTCAACTGCTGGTGTTCGACCAGTCGGCCGACACCCTGCTGGCCGAGCAGGACAGCGTGCTGATGGTGTTCGGCGGCGAACCGGTGGGGCCGCGCCACATCTTCTGGAACTTCGTGTCGTCCCGGCCCGAGCGCATCGAACAGGCCAAGGCCGACTGGCGCGCCGGGCGTTTTGCCCTGCCGCCCGACGACCACGACGAGTGGATCCCCTTGCCGGGCTGATCACACCTCCGTCACATGCCCGCCAGCAGCGTGGCGTTGCCGCCCGCAGCCGTGGTGTTGACGGTGACGGTCTGCTCGGCGCAGAAGCGCAGCAGGTAGTGCGGCCCGCCGGCCTTCGGGCCGGTGCCGCTCAGGCCTTCGCCGCCAAAGGGCTGCACGCCCACCACCGCGCCGATGATGTTGCGGTTGACGTAGACGTTGCCGACGTGGGCACGCGCCGCCAGGGCCTGAGCCCGGCTGTCGATGCGGGTCTGTATGCCCAGCGTGAGGCCGTAGCCCAGGGCGTTGATGGCGTCGATCACGGCCTCGGGTTCGCCGCCCCAGCGCAGCACGTGCAGCACCGGGCCGAAGATTTCCTGCTGCATGTCGGCCACCGCCTTCACCTCGAACATACGCGGCGGCACCAGGTGGACCGGCTGGGCCGGCACGGCGGTCGGGGGCAGCAGGTCGCGGGCGCTGCCCTGCAGGCGGGCCAGGTGGCGCTGGATGTTGTCGTAGGCCTCGCGGTCGATCACCGGGCCGACGTCGGTGGACAGCTGGGCCGTGTCGCCCAGCACCAGCTCCTGGGCGGCGCCGCGGATCATGGCGATCACGCCGTCGGCGATGGCCTCGTGCACACACAGCAGGCGCAAGGCCGAGCAGCGCTGGCCGGCGCTGCGGAAGGCGCTCTGCACCACGGCGTCGGCCACCTGCTCGGGCAGGGCGGTGCTGTCCACCACCATGGCGTTGATGCCCCCGGTCTCGGCGATCAGCGGAACGATGGGGCCGTCCTTGGCGGCCAGCGCGCGCTGGATGATCTTGGCGACCTGGGTGGAGCCGGTGAACACCACACCGGCCACGCCGGCCTGGGCCACCAGGGCGGCCCCCCCCCCCGGGCCCCGCCCCGCCGCGGGCACGGGGCCCGCCCGGGCG